>CALVII010000018.1 GCA_944329465.1 uncultured Bacilli bacterium
TTAGTTGCAACAAATAATGAAAATACATTTGATATTACTGTTAAAGTAAACGGTGGTGGATTTACTGGTCAAACAGGAGCTATTCGTTTAGGTATTACTAGAGCTTTACTTGAATATGATAAAGAAAACGAAGGTAAAGAGGATAGTTATAGAAAAATTTTAAAGAGAGCTGGATTTGTAACACGTGATTCAAGAGTTAAAGAGAGAAAGAAACCTGGATTAAAAGGTGCACGTAGAGCTCCACAATTCTCAAAGAGATAATATATTTTATAAAAAAACATTGGACTTTTGTTTCAATGTTTTTTAAAATGTAAAAAAGTGTGTAAAGTTAAAATTCTTTGGATAAATTTTATTGTTAAAATTTGGATATCCACATATAATATTAGTATAAGGTTGGAAACATTAGGGGCTGGCATGAGCCAATTCAATTTCCAACTTTTTTGTTTGTTGTTAGAAATTGTCATAATATGATATACTATTTAGTGTATATTAAATAAAGTTGGTGATAAAAATGCTAAAAATTAGTGATAAATGGGTAGATTATGAATGTTTGGATGCATGCAATGGTGAAAAGTTAGAACGATGGGGTAATGTTATTTTAAGAAGACCAGAACCACAGGCTATGTGGCAAACGAAATTTGATCAAAGTTGGGATAAAGTTAGTGGTTTTTACCATAGATCTAATAAAGGTGGAGGGTACTGGGAATTTAAAAAAAAATTGCCTGAGTTTTGGACTATCAAATATAAGGATTTAACTTTTAAAGTAACCCCTACTAATTTTAAGCATACTGGTTTATTTCCAGAACAAGCGACTAATTGGGATTTTATGATGGATAAAATAAAAAAGGCTATTTCTAAAGGAAGGAAAGTTAAAGTATTAAATTTATTTGCTTATACGGGAGCGGCTAGTATGGCTTGTAGTAATGCAGGAGCGGATGTTGTTCAAGTAGATTCTTCTAAAGGTATGACCGAATGGGCTAAAGAAAATAGAGATTTATGTGGTTTGACTGATCATAATATTAGGTTTATTGTGGATGACTGTTTAAAATTTGTGCTCAGAGAATATAGAAGAGGACACAAATACGATGGTATTGTCATGGATCCTCCTAGTTATGGAAGAGGACCTAATAAAGAAGTTTGGAAATTTGAAAAAAATATGTCGGTTTTACTAGATGCGTGTTTAAAGATTCTTAGTGATGAGCCTTTATTTTTATTAATTAACGCATATACGACGGGTATAAGCAATATTGTTTTGGCTAATATGCTTAAAACTATGATGTTACCACTTTATCCAAATGGCAAAATTTCTTCTGGAGAGGTTGGACTTCCAATTAAAAAAAACGATATGATATTACCTTGTGGTATATATGGGAGATGGGAATGTAATGATTAATATTATTTATGAAGATAATCATTTATTAGTTGTAGAAAAGCCGATTAATATTCCTGTTCAAGCGGATAAAAGTGGTGATGAAGATTTACTGACAATGTTGAAAAAACATTTGAAAGAAAAATATAATAAGCCGGGAGATGTTTATTTGGGTTTAGTTCACAGGCTTGATAGACCCGTTTCAGGAATAATGGTTTTTGCGAAAACTTCTAAAGCAGCAAGTAGACTTTCTAAGCAAATTCAAAAACACGAGTTTAAGAAAATTTATATGGCAGTAATAGAAGGAAAGGTTAGTGAAAGTGGAATTTTTAAAGATAAATTAAAAAAAGACGAAAAAACTAATATAACAAGAGTTAGTGAAGATGGTAAGGAAGCTGAACTTAGTTATAATTTGATTGGTTTTGTGAATAATTTATCTTTGGTTAGAATTAGTTTAAAAACTGGACGTAGTCATCAGATTAGAGTTCAGTTTGCTTCTAGGAAGATACCACTTTATGGAGACCAAAAATATAACCCTAAAGCGAATAAAGATCAAATTGCTTTGTTTGCATCTAAGTTAGAGTTTAAACACCCAGTTACTAAAGAGGTAATGTGTTTTGAACTTCCACTTCCTGAACGTTTTCCATTCACGCTTTTTAAAAGTATTTAAATGAGGGGATGTAAATGAAAAAATTCAAAAATGTAATTATTGTAATTATTGTTTTAATTTTAATGATTTTTATTGTGCAGGCATTTTTGAAAAAACCTAATTTAATGCCAGTTAAAGGTCAAATTGAAAAGATTGATTTAAGTAATATTGATAAATTAATGATTGTAAGTCATCCTGGTGACGAGAGTGTTTGGGGTGGAGTTCATTTACTTACTGATAATTATTTGGTTGTTTGTGTATCCTGTGGATATGATGAAGAAAAGACGGATAATTTTTTAAAGATAATGGATTATAGTAAAGATCCCGTTATTATGATGGGATATTCTGATAAGGTATATTTTAACTCTGATTATAAGAAAATTAAAAAACAGATAAAATATATTTTGAATTATAAAAGTTGGCATGAGGTGATAACCCATAATCCGGATGGAGAATACAATAATTATCAACATAAGCAAATTAATAAGATTTTAAAAGAACAAAATGTTTCTAATTTAAATTATTTTGGTAAGTATTATAGTTCTAAGGAACTTGATAAATTAGATAAGGAAACAACTTTAGATGGTGATTTAATTTCAGATAAAATAAACAATATGGTTAAGATGTATGATGGTTTGTATGATGATTATAAACATATGTTACCGTATGAAGATTGGATAGGGGCACGTTCATGGATAGATTAGATAAAAAAGATAAATTTAATGTATTTTTAATCTGTTTGATTTATTTAATTATTGCTTTTATTATTACCCATTTTGAGTATGTTTTTGGATCAGAAATTGATTGGGGTTTTCAACATTTTGTTTTTCCAGAGTATTTTAGAATGCTTTTTTATAATACAGGAGATTTATTTCCTGATTTTGCTTTTAATATAGGTGGTGGGCAAAATATATATTATTTTGCTTATTATGGTTTACTTAGTCCAATTATTTTAAATTCTTATTTATTTCCTTTTGTATCTATGGGGGTTTATATTCCTTTAATAATGCTTTTGATTGGCGTTTTTTCTATTTGTTTATTTTATTTGTGGATAAAAGGCTTTTTGTTTGATAAAAAAATGTGTTTTCTTTTGACTTTTATGTTTGCTATGGCAGGACCTCTTTTATTTCATAGTCATAGACATATTATGTTTGTTAGTTACATGCCATTTTTACTTTTAGGTTTAATAGGTGTTAGAAGGTACTTTGCTTTTGGTAAAAAAGGGTTAATGATTATTAGTGTATTTTTAATGATTATGACTAGTTATTATTATAGTGTTGGTGGAATATTATGTCTAACTATATATGGTATATATGAATATTTAAAGAGAAAAAATAAATTTGCTTTAAAAGATTTTATTAAAAAAGGATTTAACTTTGCTTTACTTATTATAATTGGTGTTTTGATGGCAGGTATGATTTTACTTCCAGTTATATATGCACTTATGAATGGTAGAGGAGAAAGTTATGGTGGCGTAACTTTATTAGAGGCTCTTATTCCCAGTATTAATTTAAATTTTTTGTTATATAAATCATATTCTATTGGTCTTTTATCAATTTCATTTATTGCAATCATTTATTTGATTTTTAAAAGGAAAGAGCAAAGATTTTTAAGTGTTATTTTATCTTTACTTATTATTTGTCCTATTTTTGTATATATTTTAAATGGCGGTTTATATTTAGACGGTAAAGCTTTAATTCCTTTTTTACCACTTTATGTTTTTAGTATTGGTTTATTTTTAAAAGACGTTTTGGAAAGTAAAGCTAATTTTAAAGTTATATTTTTAATTATTATTATTAGTTTAACTTTAGTATATTTAGATAATAACAGTTTAAAATTATATTATACATTAGGCTGTGGATTATTTTTGGTTTTATATTTACTATATAAAAAATACAAAAAAGATTTAATTATTTTTATACCTTTGATAATAATAAGTTTTGGAGTTTGCCTTTCAGTTAATTTGGGCGATAGTCTTATTTCAGTTAAGGATTTTCAAAAACAGAATGATCCGGTTATTAACGCGATTATAGAAGATATTTCTAATGAAGATAAATCTATTTATAGAATGACTATTAATATAAAAGCTTCTAATGAGATTGTGAATAAAATATATAATATTAATGAAAATATTACAACACTTTATTCTTCAACTTATAATACTTTGTATAGTGATTTCTTTTATAATTTTAATAATAATAGAGCCTCTCGTAATATGTTCGTTACAAGTGAAAAAGGTAATAGTTTATTTGAAAGTTATATGGGAGTTAAGTATTTAATTACCGACGAAAAAGCACCTTTGGGTTATAAGGTGTGGAAAAGTTATGGTGATTATACTGTTTATATTAATGAAAATGCTTTACCTTTGGGTTATGTGACAGATAGAGTCTTAAGTGAAAAAAAATATGATAAACTTTATTTTCCAGATGATAGTTTAGCTTTGATCGGAAATGTGGTAGCGGAAGATGGTGATTATATTTATGAAAGTAAAGTTTCAAAGGTTAATTTTGATTTATCTTTAGGTGAATCTAAAGATTTAAAAATAGAAGAATATAAAGATGGATATAAGATTACAGTTAAAAAAGATAAAGGTACTTTGAAGTTAGATTTAAAAGATAATTTTGATAAAATATATTTACTTAGATTTACCTTGGAAAATCCTCAAAAGTGTTCAGAAGGGGATACTAGTATTATAGTAAATGGTATTCAAAATAAACTTACTTGTGAAAGCTGGAAGTATTTTAATAGTAATTATACTTTTGATTATACTTTAAATGGAAATTTAGATATAGAATTTTCTAAGGGAGTTTATTATATTAAGAAAACTGAACTTTATAGTATTAATTATGAAGATTTTATAAATAGTTATAGTGATGTTTCACCATTTGAGAATGTCAAAATAGATGGTGATAAGATAAGTGGTATAGTGAAGGTAAAAGAAAAAGGCTATTTTAATTTATCGATTCCATATGATAAAGGTTTTAAAATAAAGGTTGACGGAAAAGAAATTTGTTATGAAAAGGTAAATAAAACTTTTATAGGATTTAAAATTGACAAAGGTAATCATAAAGTTGAAATTGAATTTGAAGCACCTAATGCTTATATTGGGAAAGGTGTTAGTTTATTTGGGTTTATAACATTTGCTATAATTATGATTTATCAACATATGATTTTTAAGAAACTTACTTAATTTTGTAAGTTTTTTTTGAATTAAGAAGGAAATTTGAAAAAAAAGTCGTATGTTAATTAATGAAGGGGCAAGAAAGGAGATATATGAAAAAATTTTTTACACTTTTATTGCTTTTGTCTTTTTGTCTTATTCCTATGTTAAATGTTAGAGCCGAGGAAATTAGAATTACTTATAATAATTTAGATGGTATAGTTTATAACCGAAAAATAGGCGGACAGTTTAAATCTAATAGGGTGACGATGTTTAAGATGGGTGATAGAATAGCTTATTGTGTTGAACCTGGAGTAGAGATTACAAATAACTATTATGATGTTTATGAAGATTGGAGTAAGGTTAATTTTTCTGATGAATTAAAGGAATTAATAGAAAAAATCGGATATTATGGTTATGATTATCCGGGTCATCAAACCAATTATTACTATATTGCAGCTCAAGAATTGATTTGGAAAGCGGTTAAACCAGAAACTGAAGTAGTGTGGACAACCGGTAAAAATTATACTGGTGAAGTAATCGATATTAGTAAAGAAAAGGAAGAGATTTTAAGTTTGGTTGAAAAACATAATTTAAAACCTAGTTTTAGCGAAAAGTCTTTTAAGTCTGAAGTTGGTAGTAAGCTTGTTTTAGAAGATGAAAATAATGTATTAGAAAATTATGAAATTTCTTCTAGTAAGTATCATGATATAGTGAAAGAAGATGATAGGATTACTATTACTTTAAATAGTGATGTGGTTCCAGAAGAAACATTAAAGCTGACTAGGAAACATTATGATGATGCTCCACTGCTTGTGTACCATAAGTCGGGTTCACAAACGCTTTCGGCACTTAGAATATCTTCAGAAAAAGAAAGTTATATTAAAATTTCTAATGAGGAAGCACCAGAGATTATAGAGGTTCCTAATACAGAAGTTAATAGTTTGGCTGGTTTTTTTGGAACTTTATTAGTTGGTGTGGGTATTATACTTGCGAAAGTACGTTAAAAATATAGGTTTAATTTTAATTATACTTGGACATTATTATTTTTGTAGTTATGTTTTATCGGAGGTTCATGATATGAAAAATTATACACCGAAAATAACTATAAATACTTTGGAAAAAGAAAAGACGAAAGCAAATAACAATAATTTAGTGACACATGTTAAAAAGCAAAATGATGAATATTTGGGGATTATTGAAATTCCTAAGATTAATTTAAAAAGATATCTTTATAAAACTAATTCCACTTTAAACGATGTTGATAAGAATATAGAGGTTTTAAAGAATTCACAGATGCCTAATTTTAAAAATGGTAATTTGATATTAGCAGCTCATAATGGCAACACTTCGGTTGGACATTTTAGATATTTGCACAAACTTATTTTAGGAGATGAGATTATAATTAATTACAATAATCAAAACTATGTTTATGAAGTATCTAAAATATATGATGTTTTAAAGACGGGCAAGGTGGCTATTAAAAGAGATAGATTAAAAAACGCGATAACTCTTATTACTTGTTTAGGTAGCGACAGACAGTTAGTAGTTATTGGATACTTAAAATAGGAATAGTTGTTTAAGGACTGTTTCAAATAAAAGAATAATTTCATTTTAAGTAATATTTAATCATATATTTAAGTGGTGATATCAATGAAATATAAAGCTATAGCTTTAATAGCTTTACTTACTTTACTTTGTTTTTTTAATTTAGTTAGTGCGAAAGATAAGTATTTACCTTTACTTTCTAAAGTAATTTATTTGGATGCGGGTCATGGTGGAGCCGATAGTGGTGCTTTTTATAAAAATGTTAGAGAATCAGATATAAATTTAAAAATTGTTAATAAAGTTATGAATCTTTTAAAAAATGAAGGGGCAATAGTTTATTTAACAAGATATGGGGACTATGATTTATCGGTTAGTAATGCGTGGAATAGAAAACGTAGTGATTTATCTAGGCGTGCTAATATTATAAATCGTTCTAATTGTGATTTATATTTGTCTATTCATTTAAATGCGGAAGATAGTGGAACTCTTCATGGAGCGGAAGCTTATTATGACACGATTAATCCAAAAAATAAGAAGATTGCTGAAATTTTTCACGAAGAGTTTAAAAAGCATTTAAATACGAATAGAGATTATAAGGAAAATAGTACGAAGTATTTACAAAGAAGAGTTAGTAGACCAGGGGTATTATTAGAGGTTGGTTTTTTATCTAATTCAAGTGAAAGGGCTTTACTGGTTAGTGAAAATTATCAAAATAAGATAGCCGACGTGATTAGAAGAGGTGTAAATAGATACTTTAGTGAATAAATTTCACTTTTTTTACATAAAATAAGGTTTGTTTTGTGCTATAATGTTTGGTAGGTGAGAATATGACGGAAAAAATATTCAAAACAATTGACCAGCAAGTTGATATTTTAAAGAGTAAAGGTTTAACTATTAAAGATGAAACACGTGCTAGAGATGTATTGCTTCGGGAAAATTATTTCTTTATTAGTGGATATCGTCATCTGTTTACAATAAAAGATAGTAAAGATAAATTTTTGCCAGGAACGACTTTTGAGGAGTTATATGCAACTTTTCTGTTTGATAGGGCTATTAGAAATACTTTTTTTAAAAATATTTTGATTGTGGAAAATAATATTAAATCTTTAACAAGTTATCAATTATCTAGAAAATATGGATTTAAGGAAAAAGATTATTTGGATCCAAAAAATTTTTCGCAAGATAGTCTTCAAATAAGGCAGGTTTACGATGTTTTAAATAAAGTAAAAAGGCAAATTAGGGTAAATGGAAGAAAGCATACAGCTACATTTCATTATATTGAGCACTATGGTTATATTCCTTTTTGGATATTAGTTAAGGTATTATCGTTTGGAATAATGGCAGAATTTTATGATATTTTGAAATTTGAAGATCAACAGGATATTAGTAATTTTTATAAAATTTCACCAGAGGTTCTAAGTGATTATTTATCTTTACTTTCTAATTTTAGAAATGTGTGTGCACATGAGGATATTTTATATGATCATAGAACTCAAAGAGTTATACCAGATTCTCACTTTCACAAATTACTTAATATACCAGAAAATGAAGATGGATATATTTATGGTAAAAATGATTTATTTAGTTTAGTTATTATGCTTAAGGTTATGCTTAGTAAAGAAAATTTTAATGAAATGATAGACGAAATTAAGCATGAAGTGAATGCTTTGGATGAAATAGTAAGTGTAGTACCATTACAGACTATTTTAAATAGAATTGGTTTTCCAAATAATTGGTATGAGATAAAAAACATGGAATAAAGGAGGTAGTGTTATGCGAGAGAGAATAATAAATATAATTGTTATTTTAATCGTTTTAGGACTTGGTGTGACGGGCACTTTATATTTTGTAAATAAGGATGAAAGTCCTACTAATTTAGTTAATAAAAAAGTGACGATTACTTCAAATGATTCTATTAGTGAATCAATAGATAAAATTTATGATGCGGTGGTTGTGGTTAACAATTATCAAGGAAGCAGACTTACTGGTTATGGATCAGGGTTTGTGTATAAAAAAGATGATAATTATGGATATATTTTAACTAATAATCATGTGGTTGAAGATGCGACAGAGGTTAAAGTGACTTTAAGTTCTGGAGAGGATGTGGAAGCAACTGTTTTAGGAACTGATTCTTATATGGATATTGCTGTTTTAAAAATTGATGCAGATAAGGTCTTACAGGTTGCTGAACTTGGTGATAGTACGGAAGCTAAACTTGGTGATACTGTATTTACGGTTGGTACACCAGTTAGTACGGATTATACTGGTACGGTTACTAAAGGTATAATTTCTGGTGAGAACCGTGAGATTACGGTTACTAATAATGGTACAGAATATATGATGGAGGCTATTCAAATTGATGCATCTATTAACCCGGGTAATAGTGGTGGGCCACTTGTAAATATTAATGGTGAAGTAATTGGGGTTAATTCAGTTAAACTGGTTGAAAGCTCTGTTGAAGGAATGGGATTTGCAATTCCTATTGAAGTGGCTATGTCGCAGATTGATAAATTAGAAAATGGAGAGGCGATTGAAAGACCGGTAATTGGGGTATCACTTTATGATTTAGATAGTGTGCCATTAATAGGTAATAGTGATTTAAGAATTGATAGTAGTGTTAAATCTGGAGTAGTAGTTAATAGTGTTGAACGTGGTTCAGATGCGGAAGCGGCTGGATTAGAAAGAAATGATATTATTACGAAGGTAGATGGAACGAATGTTAAAAATTCAGCTCATTTAAAGTATATGTTATATAAGCATAATATTGGTGATAGTGTTAAGTTAACGATTGTTCGCGATGGTAACGAAAAAGAGTTAACACTTAAGTTAACCCATCAAATAGGAGACTCTAATTAGAGTCTTTTTATCTTATTTCTGGACACTCTCCAACTGATGGAACATAAAAACAATGGTTTTTATATCTTCCACTATTATATTGATCCCACCAAGTTGTTTTACATGCTTCGCCGTTTGCTGGAGCGTAAAACCATAAAGCATGGGTGGCTGGATGGTAGTATTCCCCTTTGATTACTCTATTAGCTAAATTTCTTTCAACAGTTGTTGGGTTACTGAAAAATAAAGGACTATCTACTCCTGAAAAGCCACCTGGATTTTGATATATCACTTTGCTTATAGTATCGACATTTTTAAAAGTTAAACAATTGGCTAAAGCTCTATTTATAACGACATTTCCCACCATCAACATGCCCAAATCTCCTTCACCGACGGCTTCAGCACGCATTAATCTTGCGAGTAAATCTCTTTCGGTATCTGTAGTTCTAATTACTGACATAGTAAAATCACCAGTATATTATATGTTTTTGGTCAAATATAGTGAAATGAAGACAACTTTATTGAAAAAGCTTACTTAATGTGGTATAATTTATTTGTCTCAAAAGAGATAGGGGAATAGTTCAGTTGGTAGAACGTCGGTCTCCAAAACCGAATGTCGTGAGTTCAAGTCTTGCTTCCCCTGCCATTATGTAATTTAAAGATTTTAAATCTTTTTTTCTATATAATAATTGTTAGGAGTGCTAATAATGAATAAAATAGATGAAAAAAGTTTAGAAAAGGCAAAAAGATTATTTGCAAGTAATGACATTAATAGCATTGAAATTGGTACAGTTAAAGGATTAAGGCAAATACATAAATATTTATTTGATGGTTTGTATGATTTTGCAGGTCAAATTAGGGAAAAAAATATTTCCAAAGGAAATTTTAGATTTGCCAACACTTTATATTTAGAAGATATTTTGAAAAAAATAGAAACCATGAAAGAAAATACATTAGACGATATTATTAATAAATATGTTGAAATGAATATTGCTCATCCATTTTTGGATGGCAATGGTCGTACTATGAGAATTTGGTTAGATTTAATATTAAAAAAAAGATTGAATAAAATTGTTAATTGGGAAAATATAGATAAAAAATTATATTTACAAGCAATGGAAAGAAGTCCAATTAATACATTAGAAATTAAAACTTTAATAGAAAATAATCTGACAGATAATTTTAGCTTAGAAACATATTTTAAAGGTGTAGAAACATCTTATTATTATGAAACAGATGATTAAAAAATATCTAAAATTTGATAAATTCCAAGTTTTTAAAGGAGTGATTTCTTTTTGAAATTGTATCACATTGATAGAAGTGGAAATTTAAGTTGTGGAATTTTAAATTTAAAAAAAGAAGTATCTATCGATATGGATACTGTAATTGGTAAGATGTTTGAAAATAATTTAAAAAGATACCATAAAAATGGCATTTCGGTTCATGGGGAACATTATTATGTAAATAAAATTAATGACATGTCTTTTATGATTGATATTGTATTTGAATATGAAAGATTGTTGAATTTTCCAAATAATATTTCTCGTTATGAAAGTTTTTTTGCTTTTGATAAAGTAGGTGTTTTGAAATTTTTATCAGAAAATCAAATTGAAGACTATAAAATATATGAAGTTGAAAGTAAATATTGCGAAAAGCATAATATGCGATTGTTAAAAGGAAATGTGAATTTTATTATGTCCGAGTTAGCAAATGATTATTGGAATTGTACTAATAGATATAATATTGAGCTTGATAATCCTCTTTATGAATATTTATTACAATTTCCTGTTCATATTATTAAAGAAGTAAAAATAGACGAATTAAAATAAAAATTTGGAAATTCGTTCAATTTCCGTGCCATAAGAAAATTCCGGCTTTTCTTTGATTTATAAAGAAAAACCGTTTTTTTTGATATATATAATAAAAAGCAATCTTAAATAACATAGTTCAAATGAAAAGGTAAATGCAACTTCTATTATTTTTAGGGTTGTATTTAGTTTTACAGTTAAGGTATTTTAGAACATATTGTGTATAGAGAATATTAGTGGTTGAATATAAATGTTAATAGTAGTATAATTTTTTATGATAAATACTGTGGGGCGATTTATTATGAAAAATATAGTTTTATGTGGAAGTATGAAGGTTAAAGATAAGATTTTGGAGGTTGCCGATACTTTAGAACAAGAAGGATATAATGTTTTATTACCAATAGAATGTATGCAGGGATTAGATAAATTTGTGGCATCAAGGGCTCATTTAGATAGAATTTGTGATCCCAATAATGATTTGATTTTAGTCATTAATGAAACTAAAAATGGTATTTTAAATTACATTGGTCCGAATACTTTTGCGGAAATAGCTTTTGGTTTTTATTTTAAAAAGAAGGTTTATCTATTAAATGATATATATATACCTTATGAAGATGAGTTAGTTGGTTGGAAGGTTATTCCTTTAAAAGGTGATTTAAAGAAAATTAAAAAATAATGCTTATTTGGCATTACTTTTTTTTCTTTTTTTATAAAATATTATAACGGCTATTATAAATAAAATAATTAAAAGTATTAGAATTATATGAGAATATTGATCCATTATGTCTACGATACTTGTCCAATTTTCACCAACTATACTTCCGGCTATTGTTAAAGCGGCATTCCAAATTAAAGAACCGGCTGCTGTATATAATAAAAACTTTTTCATTGGCATTTCACTCATGCCGGCTGGAATAGAAATTAAACTTCTGATTATTGGTACGAATCTACAAAAGAAAACAGTTTTATTTCCTTTGGTATCAAACCATTCGTCGGCTTTATCAATATCTTCGGGTTTAAGCCTTAAAAGTTTACCCGGTTTGCTGGTAATTATTTTTTTTAGTCTATCTTTGTTTAATAGTTTTCCAATATAATATAGTATTATAGCTCCCAAAATAGATCCTAAAGTAGATGCGATAATTACACCAACTATATTCATGTCTGAAAATGTAGTCATGAATCCACCGAATAATAATATTACTTCTGACGGGATTGGTGGAAAAACATTTTCTATGGCTATTAATAGAAATACTCCTAAATAGCCAAAATTATTCATAATTTCAATTATTATTTCTTGCATAAAGACACCTCGTGTTTTAAGTATATCATGAATTTTTATTACTCGCAACAGTGACAAAATTGTAAGGTTGAATTAATGTAAAAAAATGGTATAATGATATAGTTTTATGTATAATTAGATTAAGAGGTGTGTAAGATGCTTGGAGAGATATTGTTGTTTTTTTGTGTTTTATTTTTATTTTTTGGATTAGTTGCTTTAGTTAAATGGATAAGGAGTAAAAAATGAGTTATTTAGAAGCAATTAAAATAGCTTTAGTTATATTTCCTTTTTTAGCTTTTTTATTTACTATTCCTTTTATACTGTGGCAATATCATAAATATGGTTCAATTAATAAACTTAGAGTGCTTATAATATATTCGTTTATTTTATATATTATATGTGTTTATTTTTTAGCCATCTTTCCGTTACCTGATAAGGATAGTATCGATATGACGGCACCTATTTGTCAGCTTATTCCTTTTAGTTTTATTTTTGATATTATAAAAAAAACTTCTAGCATGAAAAATATTTGGATGTTTTTTGGTAACTCTAGTGTATATACTGTTTTATTTAATGTTTTGATGTTTATTCCTTTTGGTATGTATTTAAGATATTATTTTAAAAATAATTTAAAAAAGACGATTGTATTTAGTTTTTTGTTTAGTTTATTTTTGGAATTAACACAACTTACAGGTTTATATTTTATTTATCCACATCCTTATAGATTATTCGATGTTGATGATTTAATGATTAATACTTTAGGGGGAATAATAGGCTATTTATTAATGGGTATATTTATGAGATTTTTGCCTTCTAGAGATAATATAGATATGGAGAGTTTAGAAGAGGGAAAGAGAGTAAGCGGGTTTAGAAGAATTACGAGATTTTGCTTAGATTTATTTTTATGGAGTATATTTACGGTTATTTGTGGAATGTTTTTGGGTACTGAATATATAACCTATTTTTCTTTATTTATTTACTATGTAATTATTCCTACTATTTTTAATGGTCAAACTTTAGGTAGTAAATTTTTAAATATGAAATTAGTTTTTCCTGATAAAAAAATTTTTAGATTGTTTTTCAGATTAGTTTTAATAATTTTGTATTATTTGGTATTACCATTTGGTTTAGGTACTATATATATGTTTTGTGCGAAAAATTTTGATTTTTCAGATATTTTAACTTTTGTTTTAGGGGCAATATATATATTGATTCTTGGTGTATTTTATTTGGTTAATGTGACTTATATATTTAAAAGAAAAATTCTATTTTATGATAGAATTTCTAGGGGAGAATATATGAGTACTATTGGTGAGGATTAGAATGGTTTATATTTTTTTATAATAACTTCGGCTACTTTAATACCGTCGATAGCTGATGTGGTTATGCCACCAGCATATCCGGCACCTTCACCTATTGGATATATGCCATTAATATTAGATAAAAAGTTTTCGTCTCTTATTATTTTAATTGGGGAAGATGTCCTAGATTCGGTGGCAGATAAAATGGTATCACCATTTGCAAATCCTTCAATCTTTTTATCAAAGTTTTGGATACCTTCGATTAGAGCTTCACAAATGTATGGTGGAAAGATATCTCTTATATTGGTAAGTTTATATTTTCCTTTAAAAATAGGTTTTATAGTGTTAAAGCTTTTACTTGGTTTGTTTTCTATGAAATCTTTAAGTAATTGAGTAGGAATTTTACCATCACCTATTTCGTAGGCTTTTTTTTCTAAACTTCTTTGAAATTTGATTCCATCTAAAGGTTTTTTTCCAAAGTCTTCTGGAGAGATTGTAACAATGATAGCACTATTGGCATTTTCACTATCTCGTTTGTGATTACTCATGCCATTTATAGCAAGCATTTTTTCTTCTGAAGAGGCGTTGACGACATAACCACCTGGACACATACAAAAGGAGTAGACCCCTCTTTTTTTAGTGGTTTGATAAGTTAGTTTGTAAGAAGCTGGTGGAAGAAGTGGATAATTTGGACCATACTGTGACGTATTTATTAGTTTTTGGGAGTGCTGGAGGCGAATACCTACAGCGAAAGGTTTAGGAATAATATTTAAACCTTTTTTTAATAACATTTCAAAGGTGTCTCTACTACTATGACCTAGAGCTAAAATTAAGTTTTCGGTAGGAATTATTTCTTGATTATTTACTTCGATTTCTTTTATTTGTCTATTTTTTATTATAATATCTGTAAGACAAGTATTGTATCTTATATTACCGCCCATTTTTTTTATTTCATTTATCATGTTTTTAATGACACCTCTAAGGAGGTCTGTTCCAATATGGGGTTTATTTAAATATAGAATATCTTTTGGGGCACCATTTTTAACGAATATTTTTAAAACTTCTTTATTTCGGTTGAATTTATCTTTACTACCGGTATTTAGTTTACCATCGGAGAAAGTTCCTGCTCCACCAGCACCAAATTGAACGTTGGAGTTTTTATTTAATATTCCTTCATTCCAAAATTTTTCTACAGTTTTAATTCTATTATCTATATCTTCTCCTCTTTCAATAATTAGAGGTTTGTAACCAGCTTTAGCTAATTCATAAGCTGCAAAAAGTCCAGCAGGGCCACTACCGACAATAATTATTTTGTTTTTTAAAATAGTGTTTCCCGGTTTTGGAAGATTATAGGTTTTGTTTTTAGTTTTGGTAATGTCTTTTGTTAATTTAATTTTATTTTCATTTTTTATTTGAACATCTACTTCATAGACATATAATATATTGTTTTTATCTCTTGCGTCTATAGATTTTTTGTTTATATGAAAATCTATGATATCACTTAATTTTATTTTCAATTTTTTAGCTATTTTTTCTTGAATATTGTTTTGATTTATTTTTAATTTTATTTGTTTTACTCTAAGCATCATTTCACACTCTTTCCAGCTACTATGCCGCTTATCCAAGCCCAACCCAAATTATAACCTCCACAATCGCCATCAATATCGATTAATTCTCCTACAAAATATAAATTTTTAACTTTTAAAGATTCTAAGGTTTGTGAATTTATCTCATTTAAAGGTACTCCACCAGAGCAAACTTCTGCATGGTCTAAGGAATGGGTAGCTGTTATTTTTATCTGAAAATCTGTAAGGGTTTTAATTAGATTATTTAATTCAGATAAGGTTAAGGTGTTTAATAGTAAATCTCTTTTAAGGTGAGCTTTTTTTAAAATTATATCGACTAATTTATAATGCATAAAACCTTCTAATAGTTCACTGATAGTTTTATGGTAAGTGTTTTTATTTATGGTTTTTAAAAATTCTTTTGGATTATCTTCAAAAGGAATAAAATTGATACTTATAGCTACATCTTTGTTTTGATTTAAGGCTTTAGCCGCTTTACCACTTAAATTGAAAACACATATTCCACTAACACCATAATTGGTTAGTTGTATTTCACCAGTTTCGCTTTTGACAAAATTATTATCAATTAATAAACTAACTTTGACTTCGGCTCTGATACCACTCCAGTTTTTAAAAAAGTTTTCATTTCCTTTTAATTGAACTAAAGAAGGTAGAGGGGTTATAATGTTATGATTAAAAGATTTGGCTATTTCATAACCTTTACCGTCTGAACCTGTTTTAGGGGCGGCTTTGGAACCTGTAGCTATTATAATGTTTTTGGCTTTGATGTTTTCTTTGTTTGGGTTGATAATAAAGTTATCTTTTTTAATTATTTTTTCCACAGCAATATCATTAATTATTTCAACATTTAATTTTTTACATTCTAAAAGTAGGGCATTTTGGACAGTAAATGCTTGGTTGGAAAAAGGATAATAATATCCGTTTTTAATTTTAAAGATAATACCTAACGATTTAAAGAAATTTAAAACACTTTCTTTTCTTTCTTCGGTTATAAAATTTTTAATTAATTTTGATTCGGAAGAATGATAGTGGGATAATGATTGATCTATATTCCAAAAGTTACATCTTCCATTTCCGGTTATTAATAATTTTTTTCCGCATTTACTGTTTTTTTCAAGAATAGTTACTTGTTTTCCGTTTCTGGCTGCAGTAATAGCGGCAGTTAGACCAGATGGCCCCGCACCAATAATTACAACTTCTTTCATTTGAATCACCTAATAGTATTATAACATTCTTTTTAAGATTCTTGAAACATGATATAATGTTATTTAAGAGGGCTGATTATATGTCAGATAATATGATTTTATTAATAATACTATTGAGCAGCTTTCAGCTTTGGTATTTAAAAATGTGCACTGATAATAATTTGGAATAAAATTGTAGGTGTGTTATAATTTAGCTAATGAAATGAGTGATAATATGAATTTTTTTAAAAGTTTTATAGCTGGTTTATTTTCATTGTTTTTTGGTATTTTAGTGGTGGTTACTACATGTGTGTTTAGCGTGAGCAGCTTTGCGAGTAAAGAAAATATCGTAAAACAAATGGAGAACACTGATATTTTAACTGAGGTTAAAAAAATTAGAAATAGTGGTAGTGGTGAAGGTGGAAGTGGCCTTTCTCAGGTTATTGACGAGATGTATTCTTTAGCTTCACAGTTTTCTGTTTCTGAAGAAGTTGTTGATAGTATTATAGATTCTAAGGTTACAAAGGAAATTGTTGGTGATGCAGTTGGTAATTTAACTGATTATGTGGTTAATGGGAAAGAGACTAAAGCTTTAACGGCGGATGATGCCTATAATTTAATTAATGATAATTTAGATAGTATATTAAAAGAAAGTGATATTTCATTAGATGATGGGCAGAAAGAAAAATTTTTAAGGGAGATGAAAAAGCAACTTCCAGATATAATTGAAGTTGTTCCATCGGCAGATAGTTTAGCTGATAGTGATTATATAGAGCAGATTAGGTTATTACAAGAAGTATTCAGTCCAAAAGTTAAAATTATATTATGTATAGGTATAGTGGTAAGTGGGGTTACTATAATTATTTTGAAAAGAAAAGAATTTGAATGGTGTGCGAATTTAGGTGTTTCATTATTGATTGCAGGGCTTGTTACTTTAGGACTCTCCCTTATAATTCCAAGTATGGTAGTAGATATGATCGGAAAAGCCGATATATCTTTACTAGCATCTTCTGTGTCTGAATCTTTAGCTACACCGATTTTATATAGTGGTGTAGGCATGATTATTTTAGCTATTTTATTATTTGTTTTCTATAAAGTAATGGAGAAAAGAAGTTATAAAAAGAATTAAACATTTTGTTTGTCTAATTCTTTTTTCTTTGTTCTATTTAGTATATAATCAGTAATGACATTATAAAAATCAGCTAATTTTATAAGTAAATCGATGGGTATATCTCTTTTACCACTTTCATATAAACCGTACTGCTGTCTAGTTATTTTAAGAACGCTTGCGACTTCTTTTTGATATAAATCATTATCTATACACAAATCTTTTAACTTTTTTAAGTACATTTTTAAGCACCTCTAATAAAATTCTAACAAGAATTTATTTGAATTCCTTGACAGGCATTCATTTGAATGCTAATATCTAATTATAGAGTATAAAAATAACAGATAGTTGTCATTTTTTGTATAAAAGACAACATGAACACTCATAATAGCATTAGGGATGGTAGTATATGAGAAGAATTAATAGTACACAGAGAAATTATATAATAATAGGGTTATGTGCGATATTAGTGATTATGGCTGTAGGCTATGCGGCTTTTACAACTCAATTAAAAATATCAGGAACGAGTAATATTGCAAGTAACTTTTTAGTAAAAATAACTGATATACAAAGTACAGTACAAAGTGGGAGTGCGACAAATGCAGTAGAACCGAGTTATACAGATTTAACAGCAACTTTTAAAACAAATTTAGTCTCTCCAGGAGATTCTATGAAATATGATATAACAGTATCAAATAAAGGTACAATAGATGCAGTATTAGAAAGTATTGATGTAAATACTGGAGAAAATGATGCAATAACATTTGAAACAAGTGGAATAGAAAATGGAGATAAATTAGAAGCAAGTCAAACAGATATATTAACAGTAATAGTAAGTTATAATAGTAGTGTAACTTCTCAGCCAGAGAATACAAATTCAACAATAACAGTTACTTTAAATTATAAACAAGATGATGGAACAGTAGTCCCACCAACTCCAACTACAATAGTGCCAGAAGACTTAAAAGCACTAGCAGTTACGGAAGGTGACGGATTATATGCAGATGAATATGAAATTGGAAGATATATTTATAAAGGAGCAAATCCAAATAACTATATAACCTTTAATAATGAGACATGGAAAATATTATCTATAGATGGTGATGGAAGAATAAAAATAATGCGAAATGGAAGTATAGGAAATAGAG
>CALVII010000019.1 GCA_944329465.1 uncultured Bacilli bacterium
TTTGACATTATTGTATCCTCCTCTCGCCTATATCTAGTATAGACTTGCTCCGTGTAAAAACCCGACTTAAAGATTAATTCGTTTTACAACTTAACCTGGTGTATCGGCAACCTCACACATCTAAGCACGTCACACACTCAATAATATACACTAAAAGCATATGAAAATCAATACTTTTTTAGTATTTTTTGGAAAAAAATTTACAACTTTTATTTGTAAACACTAAAATTAATAAAAGTGGCATTTAAGTGAAAAAAATAAACACAACATCTACCTTTTTAATTGGGCTAAATATCAAAAAAAGTAGAAATAAATCTACTCTTCTTCATTAATCACTTCATATCTTTCTAATATATAGTGGCCATTTTTTTGACCAAAAGTATAACTATATCTCGTACCAGTGTTTTTTAAAGTATCAAAATTATTTTCATAATTAGCAGATAACTTGGTCATATCAATATTTTCACCATTGTTTGTCATATGCATATAATCATTCGAATCATAAACCCGATTTATTCCAAGCGGATCAGTTGTAATATAATCACTTCTATCAGGATTATAATAAAGCTTATTTAAAACAAGTTCAAATTTATTTCCTTTTCTTTTAATACTATTAACCTTAGTATAAATAGGTTTAATAGATAGTCCGCCATGAGCATGTTCACCAGTAAATACAAACATATTATTTACACTATCATAAGAGTAAAGTACACCGTCGTTAAGTTCACAGTTAATATTTGAAAAAGTTACCTCTGTATCAAATACATTACTAATATATTCTTTAACCACATCACCTTGTACACTATTGCAATCATTCACTCCATAGCACATTTTAACAATCGCTACTCTTGCTAAATTATCATATCCATAGGAATCAAGAGCATCTAATTTATTTTCGCTTATAAAATACTCGAGTTCCAAAGCAATTTCGTTTAAATTTTGTTTTCTTTCAACTTCTGTTGTAATAACTTCTGGCTTTCTTAATGCCAAAAACAAAATTACAATTAAAAGTACAAAAACAATTCCACCCAATATTAACACCCATTTATTAGGTCTTTTAGGTTTCTTAACTATATTTTGAAGCATTGGATTAGGTTCATATTCATTCATTTTCATCTTCTCCTATTTCTTATTTTACTAGTAAACATCTTATAAAAAATCCAAACCGTACATATTCCACCAAATATCAAATAAATATAAAAGATAAATGGTAAGTCCCCTTCACTTTGCATCACTATTAAACTAGTTCCCAAAATATAAGCAACATCTAATATTGTAACCATACATAAATGAACTAATTGTTCTAGATTTCTCATTTGATGTTTAGAGTCATTAATTTCAATATTAAATCTTAACTCTCCACTATTTACCCCTTTCAAAAACGAAAGCATTTCGTTTGGTAAGTAAACCAAATCAGTACCACTTTGTGAAGCCTTGCTTAAAAATTTTTTTGCTTTTTCTTCATCAAAAATTTGCTTGGGTTTAATATGTGTACTAAGTATCTGCATTAAGTTAATTTTTGGACTAATACTTCTAAGTACCCCTTCTAAAACAATAATTCCTCGCATAAGCATCGTTACATCTTTAGGTAAACTAATATGGTTATTAGAAAGCATAGCTAAAAAATCATTCATAAAATCTTTTATATCAATATTCACTATATCTTGACATTTATTTTTTTCTATTACCTTTTTAATATCATTTTTCAAAACCATATGATCAATAGTTCCCCTAGTTTTACCAAACACAAGTAATATATGTGCAACCTCAGTCACATCATCATTCAAAATAGCAAAAATACACTTGCTTAGTAAATCCCTATCACGATTAGATAAACTACCCATCATACCAAAATCCAAATAAATAATTTTACCATCTTTTATTTTTAAATTTTCCGTATGTGGATCAGCATGAAAATAACCATCGTCCAAGGCTTGCTTAATATAATTAGCCGCTAATTTTTTACCAATTTCTTCTCTGTCATAACCATGTTTTTCCAAAGTATAAAAATCATTTATACTAATACCACTCATATATTCCATAACAAGGGCTTTACTTGTAGTATATTCTCTATAAACCTTTGGTGAACGAATATATAATACTTCTTTGTTTTTTTCATAAAATTCCTCTGTGTGTGAAGCTTCAATTAAAAAATTCATCTCTTCCTTAGCTGTTTCAAACATCTCGTCAATAATATCTTTAAAATTAAAAACAGAATTAAATATTTTATCGATTTTAAGTAAATCGATAATCTTTTTAAGTAATTTAACATCCATAGCCATAAGTTCATATATATTTTCTCTTTGGATCTTAATAACCACTTCCGTACCATCTATTAAAACAGCCTTATGTACTTCTGCAATTGAAGTTGAACCAATAGGTATCTGTTCAATATTGGAAAATATTTCATTAGTCCTACCTTTATATTCTCTATCTAAAATCTCCAAAACCTTGTCATAATTCATCGGTTTAACTTGATTTCTTAGATGTGAAAGTTCATCACAATATTCTTTTGGAATAATATCATCCCTCGAAGCTAAAATCTGACCTAACTTAATAAAGGTTGGACCCGCTTCTTCAATCGCCAAACGTAAATTTTGAGGTGTTGCATTTTTAAGTAAATCATATTTTTTAATAATGCGAACAATCTCTATTAATCTATCTTTACCACTAAGCATCTTTTTTTGCCTTTAATACTTTTAAAATTTCTTTTTTATCTGCTTCACTTAAATTTTTTATTCTGTCTATAAGTTCATCTTTAGTTAAATCTTTCTTTTCCACAGTCACTGTCACATTTTCTTTTATTTTCTCACTTATATTATGTTTTAACTCTTCATTTAACTCTTGTCCTTGCTTATAAGCTTCTTCACCTTTCTTTAACAATTCTTCCTTTAAACCCTTGGCTTTTTCGCTTGTCATAACCATCGCACCAAGTCCCATAAGCATCACATTTTCTAAAGTTTCTTTCATAATTTATCACCTTCCTATTATCTAAATTATAACATTTATTAAATCAAAATAAAAGACGAATTAAAATTCTTCTCATTTTTTAATCTTAATAACACATCTAAACAACCAGCCATAACACAAGCCAATATTTTACTATACATTTTCTAGCAAAAACTAAATATTTACTTATATTACTATAAATGATAAAATGTAAATAATAATAATAAATTAAGAAAAGAGGTAAATAAATGAAAGTAACAGTATTAGGTGCAGGAGCATACGGATGTGCCCTAGCTAAAATTTTAAGCGAAAACAAAAATGAAGTTTATGTATGGACACCTTTTGAAAAGGAAGTCAAAGAGTTAACAGAGACAAAATCATCACCTAAGCTTCCAAACGTAAAAATTCAAGATGACATAAAAATAACTACAGACTTAAAAAAAGCCTTAGATAAAGCAAACTTAATAGTTGAAGCTATACCTACAGCTTTCTTATCGAGTAGTATTCAAAAGGTAAAAAAATACTACCAAAACACCCCTATTTGTATTGCCACCAAAGGTATCGAACAAGATACTAATTTATTTGTTTATGATGTGGTTAAAAACATTTTAAACACCGATAAAATTGCCGTTATATCTGGTCCTTCTTTTGCTATAGATATAGCTCATAATTATCCAGTTGGCCTAACATTAGCGTGTCAAGATAAAGAAACTATCGATCTTACATTTGAAGCACTATCAAACGATCATTTTAAATTGAGAAAAAGCCATGACATAATTGGAACCGAATTGTGTGGTTCTGTTAAAAATATTATAGCTATCGCTTCTGGAATACTATCGGGCATGAAAATGCCAGAATCAACCTCAGCAATGTTGATTACTGAATCACTACACGATATTAGAGCCTTAATTAAAGGTTTAGGAGGCGATGGCAATACTGTATTATCATATGCCGGATTTGGAGATTTATTATTAACATCAACTTCTACCAAAAGCCGAAATTATTCATTTGGCTACCTAATTGGATCTAAAGCATCTAAAGAAGAAATCGATAATTATATCAAAAACACCACCATTGAAGGTTTATACACTTTAAAATCAATTAGTGAACTTGTCAAAAACAAAGATGTTGATATGCCTATCATAAAACTAATGGAACAAATAATCTACGAACATAAAAGTCCAGAAGAATTAATTAACTTTTTAATTCAAAAGCCATAAAAGGCTTTTTTTAATAGAAAAAAAAGAAACCAATTATTTAGCTTCTTTAGTAAATCCATATTTTTTATTAAACTTTTCAACTTGTCCTGCTTTTTTAACTGCACCTTGTTTACCAGTAAAAAATGGATGACATTTATCACAAACTTCAACCTCTAATTCAGGTTTGTTAGATCTTACTGTAAATGTATTACCACAAGCACAAGTTACTTTAGTATCCATATATTCTGGGTGAATACCTTTTTTCATACTTATCCTCTCCTTCCGCCATGACTAAAATTAGCCATAGAAATTTAATGCAAGTATATTCTAACAAACATATAATTAAAAATCAAGTCTCAAATAAACTTTTACTCATTTTATCTATAACTCTATTACCTATTTCTTCTAAATTTTTACCATCAATAACCTGTAAATCACTTATATCGACATAAATAACATCATACTCTAAACAAACATCTCTATATTTGTTATTTAAATATTCTAAAGCATCTAAAACATTTTCGTCTTCAAAAGGATTATAAGGACCAATAAACACAATATCTTCCTTACAATATTCCCGTATAAGTTCAAATAATCTATCTAAATCATAAGCCAAAACATCTATATAATCATAAATTTCTGTATAAATGGTATTATTAAATTTATTAAACAAATCACTATAACTAATATTCACCGTCAGTAAATCAGCTTTAATCAAAGCATTTTTCATACTAAATGCTCCTCTCGCAGTAGTTATTTTTTTGTTGTTTTTAATATCTCTAATAATATCAGTGCTTCTTGTATCCACTTTAGAAAAATCATCAGAATATCTTTCAAGCAAATCCTTTTTCTTTAAATAACCCTTGACATAATGTGAATAACCATAAACTTCTTCATTATATACATAAGCTTTTTCTAAAGAATCACCCAAAGCAACATAATAAACCTTTCTATCCATATTAGTTAAATAAATTAAAAATATCAAAAGTAAAACCAAACCTATAATTAATATTTTTCTCATATTATCACCCAAAATAAAAAGTAGAAATCAATCTACTTTAAATATATTAATCATAAATTTAAACTATTCATCCTCAAGCCATATTTTTGCCCCAACATTAGTTAATTTTTTAATTAAGTCACTATAGCCTCTAAGTAAATGTTTAATATCTGTAATTGTTGTCTCTCCTTCAGCCGACAAAGCCGCTAAAACTAAAGCAGCACCAGCTCTTAAATCACTCGTTCTAACAACCTTTCCCATCAAAGATGTCGGTCCATATACTTTAATAGTATCACCCAAAACCTCTATATTTGCACCCATTTCATTCAAATACTTAGTATTTTGAAATCTATTTTCATAAATAGTTTCTTTAACCGTACTAACACCATCACACTGCAATAAAAGAGTTGTTATAGGTTGTTGTAAATCCGTCGCAAAACCAGGATAAACCGCCGTTTCAATATTTACAGGTTTTAAATAATCTACTTTATTAGTAATAACCTTATCACCATCTATTTTAAAGTCACATCCTATTTCTTTAAGCTTTTCAAAAAAACTCGTCAAATGATCTGGTCTTACATCACATATCTCTAAATCTTTACCATTCATAACTCCAGCTAGAATATAAGTCCCCGCTTCTATTCTATCAGGAATAACCTTAACATATCCACCACTTAATTTAGAAACCCCTGTAATTTCCAGCCTATTAGTATCCTTACCTTTTATCTTAGCTCCCATACTAATTAAAAATTCTATCAAATTACCTATCTCGGGTTCACTAGCCGCATTATTAATAATAGTTGTTCCTGAAGCTTTAACAGCTGCCAATAATATATTTACTGTCGCCCCAACACTTGGAAATGGCAAATCAATAAAAGCTCCCTTTAATTTATCTGCTTTAATTATATACAAATTATCATTAATAGTTATTTTTGCTCCAAGTTTTTCAAAACCTTTTAAGTGAAAATCAAATGATCTTGCCCCAATATTGCATCCTCCAGGAAAGCTTATTTCTACCTTTCCAAATTTAGCAAGTAAAGCCCCCATAAAATAATAAGACGCTCTTAATTTACTTGAATATTCCTCTGTAATTGGTTTATTTTCCATCTGTGTACTGTCGATATGAATAGTTCCACTTTCTAAAGAGAACTTAACATTTAAAAATCTCAAAATTTCCTCTAAATTATCCACATCAGAAATATGTGGCACCTTTTCTATAATTACTTCATCGGATAAAATAGCCGCTGGAAGTAATGAAACAACACTATTCTTAGAACCACTAATATATATTTTGCCACTTAAGGTTTGTTTACCAATAACTTTAATCTTATCCATTAAAAATCACCTTTCACTTATTTTATCACATTAACACAAATTTACAAACAACTAGGCATTTGTTTACATTTTAAAAAGCAAAAATAACTCCAATAACCGTCAAAATTGCTCCACCAACTATAGTAGCTATGTTACCCAATAATTTTTCGATTTTATTACCTATGAATAAGCCGACAAAAGTAAACAAAGCACTTATCAAAGCAAATATAAATGGAGCAAAATACGTATTTATTCCTATGTTTGGTAAAGTTATACCAAGGGTAAAACTATCAATACTAACCGCCAAACCAAACAAGAAAAACTCACCAAATTTTAATGGCTTAATGTCATCGTTGTTTTTAAAAGAAGAAATTATCATTTGAATTCCAATAAACAAAAGTATAATTGCGACTAAAATATCAGGATTAAATTTAAACCAAGATAAAATAAGTTTCCCCATAAACATACCAATTATTGGCATAACAAAATGAAAACATCCAACAATAACCGATAATATTAACTTATTTTTATTACTCATACCAAGAGTACCATAAGCAAGGGCCAAAGAAAAAGCATCCATACTAAGACTAATTGCCATTAAAAAAACTAATGCCATATTCCACCTCTTACTAAAAGTCTATGGCACTAATTTTTATATTAGGACAAATATTTTTCAATTATTTCCATCACAATCGATTTATATTCCACATCACTACTTTCTTCTTCAATCAAACATAAGGGTGGAAATAAAACACACCACCAATTATCTCCTTCTCCCTTACCTAAAGTAATTAATAAAGATTCATAATAACCAGCTTCATACTTAACTCCTTTATATTCTTTTTCAGGAAAATAATTTTCACCAAAGTTAATCTTATAACCTTTATCATAATTTTCTTCACTTAAAATTTCTTTAACATCCTTATCAACCAATTCCAAATTGTTTTTAATAATATCTTCTGCTTCTTCAGAACTTTTCGCATTTTTAAGCAAATCATACATCGTAATTTCTATTTTATCTTTTACTTTTAATTTTATATCTTGATCAAAAGAAGAATTACTATTAGGAATAATTCTTATTCTAATTGCATCCTTAGGTATTGTTAAATTTTTAGCTAAAACATCAGATATAAAAACATAAAATACACAAACAAATAAAATTAAAATAATCGTTTTTTTCATTTAAAAAACCACCCTCATTTTAATAATGGGTAGTTTAATTATTTTTTATTCACTTTTTTAACACTCACCATAAGTTACAGAAGACACACCACTATTTTCAAACATAAATGATGTATCAACATTAACTATAGAAAATCTTGAACCAACCTTAACCATTTTTAATTTTGGTGAATCAGCAAACATCGAATTCATAGAAACTGTTTTGACAGTATCGAAATTACATAAATTTAAATAAGTTAAACTGTTGCAATGAAAAAACATCCACGACATATTAAGCACATTACTAGTATTCCAACCACTAATATCAACAGATGTTAATCCATCACAATAAGCAAAAATACTAGTCATATCCTCTACATTACCAGTATTCCAACTTGCAATATCAAGTGACGTAAGGTTATAACATCCAGCAAACATTTGTGAAAATGATATTACTTTTTCTGTAGAAAACTCTTTACCAAAAATAATTTTTGAAAGCTTATTATCTAAAACAGTGCCACTCTCATTATCAAACATACAAAATAAATTTCCCATTTCAATTACGTTTTTAGTATCAAAACCACTTAAATCTATTTCCTTTAAACTTGTACAAAATTGAAACATTGATATCATATAAATAACAAAACTTGTATCAAAATTATTATTAAAATTTATTTCATTTAAAGCTTTAAAATCATAAAATAAATAACTGCTATCAGAATTTGCAATTACACCACCTTTGGCACCTATATATAAATCATATTTAGAACTGTCATTATTACTAGGTATCACCCAAGCCATGACTCCGCCATTTTCTTTATTCCCAGAAACATTCCAACTTTCTGTCGCATTACTAGGTACATTATTATTATCTAAAAAAGTCACACTCACAATATTCTGTTTATAAAAATCCGAATGAAAATCTGTTTGATCTGTACTACTCCAACTTTGAATTACTCTAGTCTCTTCTTTGATATTTCCTTTGGCTATAATACTTAAGTTAGTACTAAAAGCCGCATATCCAACACATAAAAATAAAAGTAACGATAAACTTCCAATTATTAATATTTTCTTTTGTTTGTTTCTTCTATATCTTCCAGTCCTTTTCATATTATTCACCAATTATATTATACCCCCCCCCCCCATGAAATTTTCAAGATTTTTTCTTATATTTAATAAAAAAAGAAGCATGGCTTTACACTTCTTTCATAGGGGGGTGGTGGGAGTTATAGTAGTAAACTGTAATGGTATACTTAAAGTAGACAATGGAGGGGGTGTTTGTATACACTATTAATTACTATTTTATACTTTATTATTTTTTTAATAAACACTTCTATCGCTTTATTATTCAATCTTACTATTATGTAAACATTTTTATATTTTTGTAGACACTTAGAAAGGTGGTTTGTTATTTATGTCTGTTAAATATCCAAAAATTCTTAAAAAGAAACTATGTGAAGAGATCTGTCTCAACGGTAAACCAACTCTTAAAACAGCTGAGGATTATGGGATACCTGTTAAAACTTTAGAAAAATGGATTACCGCTTTTAATAAAAATAACCATTGCTTTGACTCTGATGATAATCCTAATGATTTTAAATCTCTTTCTCCTATTTGTCCTAATATTCTTTATAATGATTTATCTGTTGATGAACTAAAAAAACTATTAATGAAAAAAGATATTGAAATTGCAAGGTTAAAAAAAAACTATCTTGTGACGAAACAAGATGGCACGGAAAAAAAGGTGTTCGTTTCTTTCTCCAAAAAGAATTCGAAGTAATATTACAATTATCCGACAAATATTCTGTTCTCTCTTTATGTAATGCAATGAATATTAATCGTTCTGGATTTTATAAATGGTTAGATAGACGCTCTCATCCTTCTAAACGTTCCTTAGATAGAAACTTTGCTTGTAACCTTTTTGAACAATATCATAATAAATACTCTTCTCATGGTTATCGTTGGTTAAATGCCAAAATTAAGCTTGATTTAGGTATTGTATTTTCTGATAATTACGCTCATAAAATATGTAAATATTTAAATATTAAATCTCATTCTAGGCACTTTAAAAGATATGGAAAAAAAGCTAATAGAGAACTTAAAGATTTTCCTAATTACATTTTAGCTGAACTTAATCCTTCTTTTCCTTTTGAAATTATTGTCAGTGATATGACTGCCTTTTGGGCCAATCACAAATACTATGAATTAACTTTATATATGGATTTATTCAACAATGAAATCATTTCTTATTCTCTATCCGACAAAAGAGGTGATCCTAATACTTATCATGAAGGTTTAAAAATTTTATTACACAAAAAAGAAGAATATCTAGACCTTGTAACCATTCTTCACTCAGATCAAGGGTCTGTATATTCTTCTAAGAAATTTAATGAATCTCTCGACAATTATAATATCATACATTCTATGTCAAAACCAGGAAAGCCTACTGAAAATGGTGCCATGGAAGCCATTAACGGCTGGATTAAAGAAGAATTATTTATTGATTTTAAAATTAATGCTTCTAATGATGTTTTTGATGAAATTGACAAATATATTCATTATTTCAACTACGAAAGACCACAAGCTGCTTTAAACTATCTTACTCCTATTCAATTTAAACAATTACACACTAATTCTTAACTGTTCACTTTTTATATTTTATTGTCTACTTTTACTTGACCAATGCAAACATATCAATAAAAAACATTTTAGGAATATAACTCCCAAAATGTCTAATGTCATTTATGATAATTTTCATTATTGTTTATCTTATATGCTCTATAAATTTGTTCTAAAAGTATAATTCTAAACAATTGATGGGGAAAAGTAAACTTTGAAAAAGATAATTTGTAGTCACTTCTTTGTTTAACTAAATCGCCAATTCCATAAGAAGAACCAATAACAAAGGTTAAATTTTTATTAGTATTAAAATTATTGTCAATCTTTCGTGCAAATTCTAAAGAATCTAAACTATTACCTTCTATCTCCAAAGTAACTACATAATCATTATCTTTAATCCTAGAAAGAATTTTTTCTTCTTCTTTTTTTAATGCGATATTATAATTTGCTTCATCTGGAATTTCAATAATCTCTAGTTTAGTATACTTACCAATTCTCTTAATATACTCTTCTGCCGCATCGACAAAAAACTTTTCTTTAATTTTACCAACACATATTATTTTCATAATTCTATTAACTCCGTACTTTCCCTTTGAGAAGCAATCTCAATATCAGGTTTCCTAATACCTTTTTTATCTAAAGTATCAAGCAATGTTTTTAAAGCCAATTCCGGTTTATTATTTTCTTCACTTAAGTGAATCAAAATAATTTTTTCTGTTTTATTCCCAATAAATTCTGATAGATAATATGCCGAATCTTTATTAGATAAGTGCCCCTTATCGCTTAAAATTCTCTGCTGCAAATAATAAGGATATTTTCCTCCCCTAAGCATTCTTACATCGTGATTACTTTCAAACACATAGACACTTTTATTTTTTAACTTATCAAAATTTCTTACATGTATATACCCAGTATCGGTAATATACACAATGGATTTATTTAAAGAAGAAAAAACATAACCATGAGAATCAGCAACATCATGTGATGTTTTAATAACTTCAACATTTAAATCAGAAATAGTCATATCTTTATCGATATACACTTTATCTTCAATATCAAAATCTAATTCTTTCTCCATTTTTTCTGTCAAATATAAAGTTGGATGATATTTTTTTAAAAACACCTTAAGACCAGCCACATGATCAGAATGTGTATGAGTCAGAAAGACCCTCTGAATAGAAGAAGGGTCCACACCAATGTTTTTTAAAGATTTCGCAATATAACCTGCACTCATACCCAAATCAACAAGTGATTTAGTTTTCTCAGTCTCTATATATGCCGAATTACCTTTACTACCACTAGCTAAAACACAAATCTTCATTAATACATACTCATAGGATTAATTCGGCAATAATCGCAACCTTTCCAAATTTCATAATGAACATGTGGTCCTGTCGCCGTTCCTGTCATACCAACATAACCAATAACATCACCACGAGCTACAACTTGACCAACTTTAACGTTTATTCTAGACATATGAGCATATAAAGTTAAATAACCATTATTGTGATCAATAATTACATGATTACCATAACTATAATGATAGCTAGCCTCTTTTACTCTACCATTATTAGTCGCATAAATCTTAGAACCATATCCTGTACCACTTATATCAAGTCCACCATGAAGTTCACGTTTTCCTGTAACCGGATTAGTTCTCCATACATAACCACTACTAAGAGTCCATCCACTATCAGTAGGCCATCCCCAACTAGAAGTACTACCAACATCTGGAATATACTTGTTACCTTTTAAAATTATCTTGCTAACCGGTTCTTTAAGGACTGTCTTACCTTGAGGATCGACATAATTAATAACCCCATTAATTTTTCGAACCTTTTGAGCAACCCTCTCTAAACCATTCTGTCCTTCTTGAATAACTTTGTCCTGCCCAATAGCTGTATTGTTATCATATCTCTCCTCAGTAGTATACTTACTTTCAATGTCTTCAACCACATAAGATTCCTCAACCACACTAATTTGTGGATTTGTTTCAATAATCTGTAACTTTTGCCCAGGATATAATAAATTAGTTGTGCTAGTTAAATTAGAATTAGAAATAAGCACCTCTTCTGGACTAATTTTATTATTAAAAGCTACATTTTCAATCGTATCACCAGCTTGAACCAAATATTCTCTAGCCTTTTGATTTTTACCATAAAGTAAATAATTGGCTAAAATGTTTTCATCAGTATAAATAACCTCATCCACTGGAATATTAGTCTCTTTAACTGTAATATCTTCGTTTATATATACATTTTGAATTTCTTCACCAGTATTTTCTATTTTCACTTGGGTATCTTGAATATAAGCTTTATATTCATCTTCACCAACAAAAGTTCTAATCAAAATTTCCACAGCTTTTTTAAACACATCTTTGTCTAATACATAAACACTTTGAGTCGTAAGTTCTGCTTTCGTCTTTTCATCAGGTGCAATTTCTTTTTTTATAACAAATTCATAACCTCTAACCGTAAAAGACTCATTTTTAGATATTTTCTTATAAATTTCTGATATAGAATCAACATCACCATTATAAGTCGTTAGTTTTCTAATTTGAAGTCCCTTTGGCGAATAAACCTTATCTACATCAAACTTATTTTTATAATAAGCTCCATTCTCGTCAATATAATCTTCAAGTTCCTCTTTAGAAGCAATAGTCCCTACTGCTTTGTCATCCAAATAAACCTCATAATAATTATTAGGCTCAGGTGTTGCTTTATATCCAAAGCCTAACACAAAAACGCCAATCAAAATAACCGTAAGCATGAACATAATACTAAATTTTTTCATTTACTCACCTACCTGACTATTTTCCATATTGAAAAATGAACTAGTATCTCTTTTAAATATCAAATTAACTGTCGCTGTAGGTCCACTACGATGTTTAGAAATAATAAATTCACTTTTACTAGTATTTTCGTCTATCGCACTTTCTTTATTGTAATAATCATCACGGTATAAGAAAGCCACAATATCGGCATCTTGTTCAATAGACCCAGATTCCCTCAAATCAGAAAGTAAAGGTCTTTTATCTTCTCTTCCTTCAACACTACGTGAAAGTTGAGCCAAAGCAATAACTGGAATATTTAATTCCATTGCCATCGTTTTTAAAGATCTTGATATTTCAGAAACTTCTTGCTGCCTTTGACCAGCATATCTAGCCGACCCATTAATTAATTGTAAATAGTCGATTATAACAATATCTAAGCCATCTTCCGAATTGGCTAGTCTCCTACATTTAGCTCTTATCTCACTAACCGTCATTCCCGGAGTATCGTCGATAAATATCTTTGTATCAGCTAAACGGCTAATAGCTTCATTAACTCTCTTCCAATCCTGATGTTCTAACCTTCCTGTTCTAAGTTTAGAAGCCTCAATCTGACCAACTGAAGAAAGCATACGAGAAATAAGTTGTTCAGCTCCCATTTCCATATTAAATAAAGCAACCGTCTTCTTCGCATTCATTGCCATATTAACAGCTAAATTAACCGCAAAAGCTGTCTTACCCATAGCTGGTCTTGCCGCAATAATTATAAGCTCATTTTCATGAAAACCAGCCGTCAATCTATCAATATCATAATAACCCGATGGCACACCTGTAATCTCACCTTTTTGTGAAGATAATTTTTCCAAATCAGCTTGAGCTTTAAATAAAACATCTTGAATAGTTTTAAACTCAGAACCCCTTCTGTTTTTAACAACATCAAATATTTTTTTCTCAGCCTCGTCTAAAATATCGCCAATTTCTTCAGTTGAAGAAAATCCCGCATTCGCAATATCTGTACCAGCTTCAATCAAATTTCTTCTTAAAAATTTTTCTTCGATAATATTAATATATTCGTCTGCATTAGCCGCTGTTGGAACAATATTAATTATCTGTGTTAAATATTCAACTCCTCCAACCTGATTTAAAGCTTTCTTCTTTTCAAGTTCAGCTGTCACTGTTGTAATATCAATAGGCACTTTTTTATCAGCTAAATTTTTAATTGTTTCAAATATTTTCTTGTGAGAATCTAAATAAAACATATCTTTATTTAATCTTTCGGTAATTCTTTCTAAAGCCCTCTCACTTAAAAACATCGAACCAAGTACAGCTTGTTCTGCATCTATTTTCTGTGGCATAACCCTCTCGTTCATTATAATCACCTACTTCTGCACGTGTATTTTTAAAATAGCCTCTACATTTTTATGTAAAATAACCTTCACATTAGTTACACCTAACGTATTAATCGGCACATCTAATTTAACCTTTCTTTTATCGATATCAAAACCTTGCTTTTTAAGTTCTTCTGCAATTTGTTTTGTACTAATCTGTCCAAAAACCTGTCCATTTTTACCAGTATTTACTTTAAAATTTAAAGTTATCTTTTCTAACTTTCTTTTAACAGCTTCACATTCTTTTAAAAGTAAATTTTCCTCTAAAGCCGCTTTTTCTTGTTGGGTTTTTAAAACCTTACTACTTCCCTTAGTTTCTAAAACAGCTAATTTATTATTAATCAAATAATTTCCATAACCATCTTTAACTTCTATTATATCATCTTTCTTACCTTGTTTTTTAACATCTTTCAAAAGTATAACTCTCATTAAATCACCCTCTTAATAATTTTTTTGAGTTCTTCTGCCACCTCATCTATTGATTTATCTTTTATCTGAGCTGCCGCATCAGTCAAATGACCTCCACCACCAAGTTTTTCCATAATCTCACCGACATTAACATCACCCATCGATCTCGCACTTACCCCAACAATTCTATGAGAAAGTCTACCAATAGCAAAAGACGCTTTAATGTCTTCAAATTTCAATAATTCTTTAGCTAGTAAAGCAATATCGACATTACCATGTATGTTATCATCCATCCTGCACATCAAAATATCAGAAACTATCTCCTCACTATTACTAATAAATTGATACCTTTCAACCATCTCTTCCCTAGGTTCTTTAAGTATATCTTGAAGAATAACAAAATCTGCACCATTTCTGGCTAAATAAGCTGCCATCTCAAATGTTCTAGCTGTTGTTTTAATATTAAAACTGCTAGTATCAACAACCATGCCAGCAAGCAAAACTGTCATAATAAGCGGTTCAATATTTACCTCTAAATAATTTAAATATTCTGAGATAACTTCCACGATACTCGATTTATTCGCATCACTATATTTATATATAGTATCATTAACAGTATCTAAACTACCAATATGATGGTCAATTACAATTTTATCATTAATAAAATCTAAAACTTTATCAGATTCTACTAATTCTGGTTTTTGAGTATCTAAAATAATTAATAGAGGTTTTTTATATTTACCATTTATTATTTCCTCTTCACTTTTAAAATTAAAAACTATATCATTATCATTAAGTAATTTAATTGCTTTATCTAAAGAACGATATAATTTTTTCTTTGGAGAAACAATAAAACATTTTTTATCCATTAACTTAATTATTTTAAAAAGAGCCAATGCCGATCCCATTCCATCTAAATCAGGTCTAGCATGAGTCATAATTATAATTTCATCGTGTTTTTTTATATTTTCATTCAATATTTCAAAGAGTTCACGCATAATATCACCCTCCTATTAATTGTACCAAATCAACCGCTTTAAGTCCAGTACTGCACATATACCAAAGCATGAACAAAGTCAAAATATATGCTTAGATTGTTTGGAAATATTATCATTTGAATTTAAAGGATTTTCTTACAATAAAAAGACCCACACTTTAGGTGGTGGGGTTGCGGAATCTACGGCAATTAAAAATACTCCGAAAAACATTTTTAATTTATTATGATATATGGATTTTCTTTTGTACCTTCGCCAGAAAGGGCAGTACTATCTTTTAAATAAACAACTGGTGACACTCCTCTATATTCTGTAACAAAATAATCTGCCAAATAACCAACATTGCCATCAGTACTATGCACACTATATACCATATTATTGTTAGTTTCTCCACCAGTAATTGTCCAAAGCCATCCTTTATATGGAACTATGCTATAAATCCAATTAGTAAGTACGCATTCTTCTTTATTCGTATTATTCAATAATAAATTACCACATTCTATAGTATTAGTATTCGCATTTAAGTATTCGCTAACCGTAATTAAACCAACCTTAACAGATTCTGATTTTAATGATTTTTCATCATTAATTTGATTTTGTAAATCATTATTATTCCATTTTATTTTTCCTATGTTCCACAAATAAGTTTCAATTTTATTTTCATCTATCATACTGGAAAGAAAAGTATTATTCAAATATTCTTTAACATCAGATGTTTCAAAATCATTATTTGAAGAATCCCACTGTCTATTTTCAATGCTAGAAGATCTAATTATTTTTAATGTATTATCACTCTCAAGCGATAATATTCTCCAAAGTTCGTTATTGAATTTTATATAATTATTCGGATTTGCCCCTTTATATACACATTTTCCTTCTTCATATATATCTTTATATAATCCATCTCCGGTTTCTGTATTACATTCTTTTCTAAGCACTTGAGATGCTGTTAAAAGTTTTATATTTCCCTTAGCTTTCAAATTCAAACTAGTACTAAAAGCCGCATAACAAACACATAAAAATAATAACATCAATAAGCAACTTACCATTAGTATCTTTTGTTTTCGTCCTCTATGTTTTCTTCGCATAAAAATGCCTCCTATTTTTTTTAATATACCATTTTGGCGTATTTAAAATTTTGTTTACGCCATTATGGTATATTTTTTGTAATCAATAGGCGATAAATATGATAGGAAAAGCATTAAAATATATGAGAAAAAATAAAAATTTAAAACAAGATGCTCTAGCAAAACAATTAGGAATATCACAACAAAATCTCTCACGTTATGAAAACGAACAAAGAATTATATCTTTTGAAACTATTGAGCAAATAGCAAATACCTGTGATTATAACATTTATTTTATTCAAAGAAAAACAAAAGAAAAATTTAAAGTAGAAAATTTAAAAAGAAAAGATGTTTAAAAAAATCAAAAAACTTCAGTTTTCTGATTTTTTCTTCATTTTTAAAGCTAAACTTCTAATTTTATTTAATCTATGATAAACGCCTGATTTAGTAATATTATTACCTGTTTCCATACTAATTATTTGACTAAGTTCCAATAAAGATGCATCAGGGTATTTTATCCTATAAGAAGCAACCTCTTTTTCTTTGTCATTTAATAAATCATATACATCCATTTTTTTAAGTAATTCAATATCCTTAACCTGTTCATTGGCCGTCTCAATAATCTTATCCACATTAGCTTGTTCACAGTTATTAAGTCTATTAGTCATATTTTTATGATCTCTATAAATTCTAATATCTTCATAATATAAAACAGCCTTCACTGCTCCTATGATTCTTAAAAAATCACCAATTTTCTCAGCTTCTTTTATATAAACCACATATCTGTGTTCTCTATGTAAAACCTTACTATTCAAACCAAAATGATTTAAACATTTTTGAATAAATTCAGCATATTCAAAACTATCTAAATTAAATTCCAAATGGTACCTTGAGGTTTTAGGATCATTCACACTAGCTTTTGTTAAAAACAACCCCTTCAAATAAGCCATTAATAAAGATTCATCCGCATATATGAAATTTTCAGGAATTTTTCCAACTATTCCAAGAGTTTTTAATATTTCATCAGTTTTGCTTTTAACTTCTAAAGTATAAAGCATATTTTTATTATAATTGTAACCTCTTTTAACACTTACTTTCGCATAAACATTAAATAAATCTTTAAAAAGTGAATAAACAAGTCTTGCTACCGCATTATTTTCAGTCACAATTTTTATTCCGTTACTATAATCATTATTCTGAACAATTGCAGACAATTCCGAAATTTTTTCTGTTTCTGATACATCTAACTTACTAACCTCATCCTTAACAGTAGCTGTAAAAGACATTTAATCACCACCTAATCTAATAAATAAGACAAAATATCGATAGCAACCCTTAAAGTATTATGTCTAATCATACCATTATCTATCATAATATAATCATTATCTATAACATCTAAACCCATTTTTTCTAAATTATCATAATCAACCAAAACCAAATCTTTTTGTTCAGTTGTCTCATAATTTTTAACAATTTCTGGATCTATTATACCGTTATTTAAAATAACCGCATCAATTTTTCTTTTACCTAAATA
>CALVII010000020.1 GCA_944329465.1 uncultured Bacilli bacterium
GGGCGCTATAGGACTCGAACCTATGACCCCCTGCTTGTAAGGCAGGTGCTCTAACCAACTGAGCTAAGCGCCCGATTAACTCCCTAGACAACTATGATTATATTATTTATGAAGTTATTTGTCAATAGTATTTGTTTTATTTTTTTGTTTTTTTAGTTGATTATTTATCCAAATAGGTAAATTTTTGCGTAATGTGGTAAAACCATGAGGTGTTTCAATTATTTTTCTTCGTTTTGGTTTACCATTTATTTTATAATTTATGTTTTTAATACTTAGTTTTAAATGAGATTCTTCATTATCGACATCTAATATTTCAACATATATGCGGTCACCAACATTTACAAAGTCATGAATATCTTTGACAAATCCTTTAGATATTTCTGATATATGTATTAATCCCGTGTAATATTCGTCAAATGCCATAAATGCCCCATATGGCTCTATGCAAGTGACGGTACCTTTTACTACTTTCCCTTTTAAATACTTAGTCATAATAACACCTCTTTTGTTATTATAGCATATTTTATTTAAAAAGTTTACCTAATTAATTATTTGGTATATAATGATGTTGGTGATAAAAATGAAGAATGAAGAAAAAATAAAAGAGATTATAAATAAACTTAAACCATATTTGATTAGCGATGGTGGGGATATAGAGTTTGTAAAATACGAAAACAATATCGTTTATATTAAAATGCTTGGAGCCTGTGCAGGATGTGCTCTTTTAGATTATACTTTGAAAGATGGTATAGAAATGGCAATTAAAGAAGAAGTGCCAGAAGTTAAGGAAGTAATTAACATATCTTAATTATTCTAACCAATCGATTCTTGGAACTGGTAAAAAGATTTTATAATAATGATATATTTTTTTTATGATAGTTTCGAACTCCTCTACTTTAGAGGTTATTTTTTTTATTTCTTCGTCTTTTTGATGGTCAGTAATTATTTCTTCATACAAATCAAAATAATAAGTTGGATATATCATTCTAGCTAAAAACAAAAAATATTCATAAGTACTTAGTTTTTTAGTATTTAAATACTTGATCAAATCTTCAGTTATATCTTGGCCACTAAAGAATTTACTTTTTAAATATTCACTGATATCTCTTACAGAATAATCTATGGTTATATTTAATGGATTATATAAATCTAATTTCGTATAGTCTGCTTCTATTCTTTTATGTGCATATACTAAATTAATATTTGTTTTTTCTAAAGAATTTACAAATTCTATAGCTGTTTCTCCAAGGCCGATATAATAACTAAAACTTTCTATAATAAGGGGATGGCTTTTCCCAAGCTGACTTATTTGATATTCTAAATAGTCGTTTTTTTGTGACCAAAGTTCTCCCCAATTAGGTATTTTAGACGTGTTTATCATGGGTTTTTCAAAATATAATATATCATTTATAGTAATTTTACCTTCATAGTAAATAGTAAGCATTAATATGTATGGTTCGTTATTTATATATGTTAAAATTTGGTTTTGAATATTTAAAATTATTGGGTGAACATAAAAATTTTGATTTAAAAGAGTTAGATGCATATTATATGTTTTTTGAATTTCTTTAGGATCATTCAAATATTTAGTTAAGAAATATCTTGCTTGATTTACTATGAAATAATAACCTTTTTCAGTTTGGTGAATAGTTTCTGGATATAAATTGTAATAATAGTTTATGGCGTTTTTCATGATATTCACCTCATTTAATTTTATGAAATTATATTTAGACAATTACTTTAAATTGGGTTTTTGATGTGTACTTAGTTTGTTTTTTTGAATATGTTATATTGAGAATAAAGAAGGGGTGGATTATATGTGTAATAATTGTAAAGATAGTTCATGTATTGCAGAAATATTAACAGTAATCAATATTTTACAGTGTAATGCTGAATGTACTGATAATTGCTTAGACACTTGCGATCGTGGATTTTTAGGCAATACTGTTTCTACTTTAGGAATTAATACAAGACCAGTAATGCTTTATACTTGTGCGGGAAATGGAACACCTTGGAGTATGCCTACAACTAAAGAAAACATTGATTGTAGTTCAGTAGGTACAACATGCTCAAGTGTATTTAGAGTTGAAAAGGTAGATGGCGAGTGTGCAACATTCAGAGTACTTGCAGCAAATACCGATCCAAATACATCTACGACAATTCCTTATGTGGCAACTAATTCATTTTTTACAATGAATTTAGATTGTGTATGTGCCTTGAAATGTTTAAATGACACAACTGTCGAAGGTGTTTAAGAAAGCTTTAAGCTTTCTTTTTTTATAAAAACACTCATTTCAATGAGTGTTAATCAAAATAATTAATTTTCATTTTTTCTTTTACTTCTTTAAGCGTCTTTTCAGCTACTTTTTTTGCTTTTTTAGAACCTTCTTTTAAAATTTCTTTTACTTCTTCGGGATGATTTTCATAATATTTTCTTTTTTCGGCAATAGGTTTTAAGAATTCTAGCATTTTAGTTACTAATTCTTTTTTACAAGCGACACAACCTCTTTTTCCAGACTTACATTCTTTACATACCGTTTCTAAGTTTTCATTTTTGATTAATTTATGATAATAATAAACCATACAAACATCAGGATTGGCTTTATCGTCTATTTTTATTTTATTTGGATCTGTAACAGCATCCATGATTTTTTTTCTAACAGTTTCTTCGTCATCTGCTAAAAAAATAGCATTACCTAAACTTTTACCCATTTTTTCATTTCCATCTAAACCTTTAATCCTTGGAATTTCACTGAGATAAGCTTCTGGTTCAACCAAAGTTTTACCGTATATACTATTGAATTTACGAACAATTTCACGGCACTGTTCTAATAACGGTAATTGATCATCACCTACTGGGACTAAATTACCTTTAAAAGCAGTAATATCAGCTGCTTGACTTACTGGGTAACCCAAAAAACCATAGGTTATACTTTCTCCTTTTTCTCCAAACAATTCTTTTTTTTGTTTGATTTCAGTTTTAACTGTTGGATTTCTTTCTAATCTAGCAATAGTTACTAAGTTAGAATAGAAAACAGTTAACTCAGCTATTTCGGGAATTGTGGACTGCAGAAAAATAGTGGCTTTATTTGGATCTACACCCACTGAAAGTAAGTCTATAACTAAATCTTGAACACTTTTTCTCACCTTATCGGGATTATTAAAGTTATCGGTTAAAGCTTGGACATCAGCTATTTCAATATAAGTATCAAATTTATCTTGAAGTTTTACCCAATTTCTACTAGCACCAAAGTAATGGCCAATGTGGAGATGGCCTGTTGGTCTAATACCTGTTAAAATTGTCTTTTTTTCCATTTTTTCACCTCTATCTTACGATGTCCTTGTCATAACTAGTGATTTCACTGGTAGTGGCATCGATTTCATAACTATATTTATAATTATTAAACAGAAATTTAATGTCATAGATTTTTCTGCCGTCTTCCAAATCACTTTTTGTTTCTATAAAAATGGCAGCATCTATATCGACATTCGCATCTTTTATAGCAATATTTTTAGCTTCTTCTAAAGTAATATTTTTATTTTGCGTATTTGAGGTAGTATTTCCTTCTACACTATTATTTAATTTAAAATTATTATAGATTATTTTTCCTGTTTTTGCATCTATTTTACATTCGTACTCAGTATCTTGGTTAAAATAATAAAATTCTATTTCATATAACTGATCGTCTTTATCTAATTCTATTTTAGCAATGTGAATATTATCTTGATGTTCAGCAACATCTTTTAAGAAAATTTCACGCACTTCACTTTTGTTTAGATAAGCATTATTTAGATAAATAAACATACCAATTCCCATTAGCACAAATAACAAAATTACCAATAGTATAACTTTTTTTCTCATAACATACCTCCTAATAAGTCAAATGTGGTTTTTTTATAGTATAAATATATAAAGCAACCAAAAATTCTTTGATAAATATAATAGTTATTTTATAGTTAATTTTATTTTTCTCTATTTGATTATAAAAATATTTAACAATTTGTCTTTGATCAATTATATTTTCTAAATTTTTGTTTTTAATTTTTTTTAAGGTTTTTTCTAATTCGATATTTTCCGTATTGGACAAAGCATTTAAAAGGCCTTTATTATAACTTTTGATATTATAAATGACACTTTCGTTAAAGTTAAATATTTTACCGGCTTCTTCAATTAAATTGTTGAAATTATTGTATGATGTTTTACTATTTAAAATACCTTTAAAAAGTTCTGTTTCAAAAATTTTAGATAAAAATTTATTATCTGTTTGTTTAAATAACTTTTTTAATTTATATTCATAATTGTCAATATATTTATTATAGTTTTTGATTAAATTATATTTTTTAAAGGTAAATTTATTACCATCTAATTTACCAAAAGTTTTCATGGTATCATTATAGCCTAATTTGATAGAATTTTTGGCCTGATTTTTATCAAAGACCAAAAATGAACCAATTTTATTTCTTGGAGCAATATAGGTTATGGGTATGGTTTTATCTTTGACTGTTTTTTTAAAACCTATAGCTCTTAAATCAACAGCTATTATTTCAGTAGCTCCCATATCGATAGCAAGGTTAATTGGAAGATTATCATAATAACCACCATCTATATACATTTCATTAGCTATTAGATATGGTTTAAAAGCAGGATAACATGAAGCGGAAGCAATTACATAATCTTTTACGTTTGTTTTATTTAAATCATTTTTAGTTTTTAAAACCGGTTTGTTTTTGGTGAAGTTATAGGTGATAAGTCCATAATTTATATTTGATTTGAAAAATTTATTTGGTTTAAAATATTTGTCAAATATATTTTTCATTTTTTGAACGTCTAGTCCACCTTCGTTTATAAAGTTTTTGGCATACTGCATATATATTTTAGATAGTTTTTCGTCTTCTAATAACTGGAATGCTTCTTCATCATATATGGTTTTAAAGCTGATATTTTTCCACAGTTTTAATGCACCCTTTAAATCATTTTGAGTAACAAACATTGCGTTTATAGCACCTATAGATGTGCCTGTAACGACATTTATTTTTTTATGAAGTTTTTTTAAAGCTTTATAAACTCCTACTTCATAGGCTCCTTTGGCTCCACCGCCTGAGAGAACAAGTCCTAATTTGGTCATGCTATCAACTCCGTTTTTATTATACTACAAATAGCTTATTTTTCATAATTGCCATAGACTTTAGAAAATAAATAGAGTAAAATAGTAATGGGTGAGGAAGTGTGCTGGAATTTTATGAGTTTATTATACTCTGTGCTTTGTTTTTGTTCTACTCTTTTATTGGGTGGATAATTGAAATTATTTTTACTTTTTTTACTGAGCACAAAATTGTTAATAGAGGATTTTTGATTGGACCTTTGGTGCCTATTTGGGGTACAGGGGCTATTTTGATTACTTTGATTTTGAATCCTAAGGACAGTATTTTTAGTTTAATTTTATCTTCAGCAGTTATTGGATCTGTTTTAGAATATATTGTGAATTATGTGATGGAAAAGATATTTAAGGTTAGATGGTGGGATTATTCACAATTTCCATTTAATATTAATGGTAGAGTCTGTTTAATTACTTCTTCTTTGTTTGGTATTGCAGGTTTACTTGTTGTAAAAGTGTTTAATCCAATGTTTCTTAAATTGTTTTTAATGATTGATAAATCTTTGTTTTGTATACTTGTTTCAATACTCATTGTGCTTGTTTGTATTGATTTTGGTGTTTCATTTAATATTATTCAAAAACTTAAAATTTCGGTTGACAGTGTGTATAAAGATTATACTGAAGAAATTTCTAAGAAGGTTAAAAAAACTTTAATGGAAAAGTCTATTGGTTTTAAAAGATTACTTAAGGCTTTTCCAAATGTTAAACTTAGTAAGAAAAAATAGAAATTTTAAACTGAATTTCTAAAACCAACCAGTTTATAAATTGTTTATGATTAAAGGAATATAATCTGTAAATTACAGGAGATAATCCTTTTAATTTTTCTTTTATTCTATAACAATTATAATAAATATAGGCATTTTAGTATTACAAAATAGATTTTCATAAGACTACTTTCTATTCTATTTTTATCTATTAAACTTACCATATGTGATTCTATTCTCATGTATTTTTACTGATATTTCCTCTTATCTTTCTTATACAAACTAATTTTATATTTATAACTTAATTTATTCATATAAAACCCCGTTTCTATTTTTTCCAAGAAATGGGGTTCATATCACTTTATTCCTATTTTTTATATACACCAAACGATATGTCTTTATTAAAATCTAATTCTGTATTGGTTATAACTTTTCTTTCACCATGATTGTTATAATAGTAGAAGGTATTCCCATTTATATAATATATAGTATCTTCTAGATATATAATACTGTTTAGGTCGGTTGTTTTAAATAAATATGTTTTTATTTTTTTATTTTGAATGTCAGCACGGTAAACATTATAGTAATCATTTTCTTTTTCGTATATATAATAGTAATTTCCTACTTTATCTACTTTAGCATAACCTTTTATATCATCGGTATAATAATTATTAAAGGTTTTACCTTTTAATGCATCAGTTAAACTCATATCTATCCATTTTCCATTATAGGTTTGAAGGTTGTTTTTATCATGAAATAACTCAACACTTTCATTTTTAATACTTATTTTATATTGTTTACTTTTATCTTTGTCAAATAAGTATATTTCATTATTTAAAGCCCCTTCAATATAAGAATCAAATGATATATCATCATAGCTTCTAATATCTATTTGACTACCGTTTATGATGTTTACAACATGGAAAATTTTGAAAGAATAATCTTCTGTATAATCGGCAACAATATAATATTTATCTGTGAAATAGCTAATTGGTTTAGTGTAGACATCATTTTCAAATATTTGGACATTGCTTTCTTTTCCATTAAACAAATTTAATCCTTTATAGGTTTCCATGGCTATATAGTGGTTTTCCAAGAAATTATCTTGATATATTGTTTGGGTGTTAGAAAGTTTTATTGAGTCTGCTTTATCTTTATAGTCATCAATATTATAATCATATTTTTCTAAGGTTTTAAGGAAAAAAGTTATTTTTTTATTGTTTAAATTATGGGCATATGTGATAGTGTTATTTTTTAAACACATTACATCTGTTAAGATTTTACCATTCTTAAATATAGGCAGTAAGCACTGATAACCATCTATTTTTTTATATTCTATTTTGTCAATTATTTTTTCTTTTTTGTTGTAGTTTTGATTAATACTAAAATTTATTTTAAAGTCTTCGTGGGTTAATTCAAAGTAATAATTATTGTTTTGTTTTGTGTTTAAAGTTTCTTCTATTTTAAAATTACCAATATTATAAGTTATATCGTGCCCTTTATCAAATAAAAATAAAATGAACTTTAGAACAAAAAAGGTAATGGTAAAAATTATTAAGGTTTTAAACAGATACTTCATAAAGCTTCCTCCTAATAATAATTATAAAGCATTGGACAATGTTTGTCCACAATAAAACGGAGTTTATTTTTCTCCGTTTTCAGATATATCTTTTAGCTCTCGTTTTAGTTTATTATGTTCTTCATCGGTTAATTCACTTTCATATTGTCTTTTTTCTTGCATCATATATTTTGATAAAACCGTTTCTATTTCTCTTAAGGCATCTTTGGAAATAAATGTTAAAAAGACTTTTTCTTTAATGGTATCAATAATTATTTTACCCCAAAAAAGGCCCATTTTGATGGTTAAATCATTAAACATATCTGGAGTAATTGTATAGTAAAAATATCCAAATATTAAGCGTTTTTGTGCAAGTAAAATTCTCTTATCAGTAACTACTATAGCATATGTGGATGTTAGATTGAAAACACTAGGTAATTTTTGAGCGGCAAAGGCATATAAAATTTCCTCATCATCGTTGACGTGCTCGGCAGCAACTTTGCAGTGAGCTTTTAATCTCCATGAAATAGTCGTTGGATATCTTTTTTTAAAATCTTTAACTTTATTATAAATTGTTTTTAACATATTATTACTTCCTTTTCTTTGTTTTAACACTATCTATTTTTACATCTTCAAATCTATATTTTTGTTTTGTTTCTGGATATTTTTCATGGTCTACTTCTGATAAAAACATATCTAATGGTCTTATCCATAGTTCGTTATCACCATATAAAGCTCTATATATGACATATTCTTCATCGGTTTCTGATGATTTAGCAATATCCAAAACTAAATAGTAATCACCTTTGAAATGTTTATAGATATGATTTTTTTTAATTTCTCTCATTTGTTTTCCCCATTTCATTTATATTATACATTTTTTTATATATTAAAACAAGGCTTATGACCTTGTTATATATTTCCATGAGTCTTTGCACATATCTATTAATGTTTTTTCGGCTTTCCAATTTAATTCTTTTTGAGCTTTAGATGGATCTGAATAGCATATGGCTATATCCCCTGGTCTACGATCTACTATTTTATATGGAACTTTTTGCCCTGTTGCTTTTTCAAAAGCTTTAACCATATCTAAGACACTATAACCTTTTCCTGTTCCTAAGTTATATATGTATAATCCCTGGTTTTCTTTTTCTAATTTTTCTAAGGCTTTGATATGACCTTTAGCTAAGTCAACGACATGAATATAATCTCTGACACCAGTTCCGTCTTTGGTGTCATAATCATTTCCAAAGATTGATAGTTCTTTTAATGATTTACTTGCCACTCTTACGATATATGGCATTAGGTTATTAGGAATGCCATTTGGCTCTTCGCCAATCAAACCACTTTCATGAGAACCAACTGGGTTAAAGTATCTTAATATGGCTATATCCCAGGTATTATCTGATTTATATAAGTCTTTTAATATTTGTTCAATATATAGTTTAGTTGTACCATAAGGATTGGTGGTTTCACCAGTTTTACTTTCTTCAGTTATAGGTACTTTTTCTGGATTTCCATAAACAGTGGCTGACGAGCTAAAAATAAATTTTTTTACGTTATGTTTTTTCATTACTTTTAATAAGGTAATGGCACCAGTAATATTATTTTCATAATATTCTAAAGGTTTTTGAGTAGATTCGCCAACGGCTTTATATCCAGCAAAATTCATGACGGCTTCGATATTATTTTCTTCAAATATTTTGTCTAGAGCTTTTTCATTTTTGTAGTCTACTTCATAAAATTTAAAATCTTTTTTAGTTATTTCTTTTATTTTTTCTAAAACTTCTTTTTTACTATTTGAAAAATTATCCACAATAATAATATTTCTTTTATTATTTAAAAGTTCGATTGCTGTGTGGCTACCAATATAGCCAGCACCTCCTGTTATTAATATATCCATAAACCTTCTCCTTTATTTTAGCAACCATTCAATTATATTTTGATGAATGATGCCATTTTGTGACATACCAATTTTATCCATTGTAAGTACATATTTAGGATAATTATCAGCAATTTTTTCATAAGCTTTAAATTCTCTATCTATTATATTTTGATCTGATAATAAATAAGCGACTTGAATATATATTTTTTCTTCAAATTTGGTGGCTACAAAATCAACTTCACCACTATCAATACTTCCAACATTAACGGTATAACCTCTTGATATTAGTTCATTATATACTATGTTTTCGAGGTATGCGCCTATTTGGGCTTTTTTTCCTTCACTTAAAATGTTGGTAAAACCTAGGTCAGTTAGATAGTATTTATATTTCCCGGTTAAGATTCTTTTTCCTCTTATGTCATATCTTTCAGCTTTGGATATTAGGTTAGCTCTTACCAAATAATCTAGATAGTTATATATTGTTTCTAATGAAACACTTCGTGATATACTTTCAAAATATTTTTTTAAATTTTCTGGAGAAAATGTCTGTGATGGTGTGGTTATTAAATAAGTTACTATCCTATTTAATAGATCTAAATCTTTTATGTTAAATCTATTTATAATATCTTTGACTATTATTGAATCATAGATATCATTTAAGTATATTTTTTTTGAGTTTTCATCTATCTGCATAAATCTTTGTGGCATGCCACCCCATTTTAGGTAATCTAAAAATTCATTTTCAATTTCTTTTTTATCTTTAATGTTTAAAAGTTCACATACTTCTTTAAATGTAAATGGGGTGATTTTAAAACTAACATATCTACCAGCAATATGAGTGGCAAGATCACTTGATAGTAAATCGCTATTAGATCCAGTAATGAATAATGAAGTGTTTTCCGATGCTCTTAGGGAGTTTACTACTTTTTCCCATGAGACTACATTTTGAATTTCGTCAAAAAATATATAGTATTTGTTTTTATCTTTTATTTTTTCTTTGATGTATTTGTTTAATTTTTTATAATCTGTATATTCTTCATTATCTAAATCTTCAAAATTCATGTAAATAATATGATTATCATCAATATTAGAATTTTTTAATTCATCCATTATTTGAGTTAACAATACTGATTTACCTGAACGTCTAATACCAATTAAAACTTTGATTAAATCTTGGTCATAAAATGGTCTTATGTTTTTTAAATATCTTTCACGAATTATCATAATAAGCTCCTTCCTATATACATTATATTATTATTTCTTATTATTGTCAAAAAAATTACGCTGTAACGTAATTTTTTTGCATATTTTTCTATTTTTTTACGGTTTAGTTTTTTAGAAAATTAACAGTTTCTTCAATCACCTTTTTATTTGAATCATCATAGAAACAGTGAGTGGCTTTTTCAATTAATTTAACATCAATGTTTTTTGATTTAAGTTCTAAAGATTGTTTATATGGGACAACTAGGTCTAAGGTACCATGAAATATTTTTACTTTTCCTTTAAAATCTTGAATTACTTTTTTTGCATCGTATTTTTCAGCATCATTAAAGGTATTCATGTTAAATTTAACATTAGTATTACCAAAGGTTGCATAGCCTTTTTCTCTTATTTGCTTTAAAGCTTCTTCACCTAAAAAGTCTTTACAAAAATGGTTTTGGGGATGGATAACATTATTTTTAGCATCTATTAATGGACTCCATAAAGCTAATTTATCTACATCTATATATTCGGTAAGTAAAGCAGCTAATCCACCACCATAGGAAGTTCCAATGATACTGATTTTTTTATGGGGATATTTTTTTAACAAGGTTAAAGCTTCATTTATGGCAATTTCCATAGTTAAATCTTCGGTATGACCATCAGACTGTCCATGACCTAGATAGTCAAATCTTAATGAATCTACGTTACTTTGTAATAATTTTTCAGATAGAATATCAAAATTTCCTTTTTCATGCATATCTGAACCAAATCCATGAAGTAATAGAGCTAAGTGAGAATTATTTTCATGGGTATATATATAAGATATAAAATTACCGTTTATTTTTATTTTACTTTTTACAATCATTTTAAATCTTCCTTTTTAATTGGGTTTAACAAGAAATGTATTATGGTTACTATTAACATAAAGATACCTGATATGGTAAAAGTGGTTACAATATTTGAATTAAATAGGTTACTAATAAAGTTGATAATGTATGGTGACAAGAAAGCACCTAACTGACCAGCACCATTAAATATAGCTATGGCTAAAGCACTTTTCGCAGCAGTTACCATATTAGCTGAGAAGGTTATTCCAGCAGGGTTTCTGGTAGCAAAGGCAAAGCCTAATAAAGCAGAGCCTATAAAGATTAAAATTATTTGTTTAGTGGCGATTAAAAAGAAGCCAATGGTAGCTATTGCACAAGCAAAGGTTAAAGTATTTGTTTTAAATATTTTAACTACTTTATTTAAGATAAAGCCGGCAAATAGACCTATTAGAGTATATATAGCTGTAACTAGTCCACTGATATCTGATTTATAACCAATATTTTCTAGTAATAAGGCAATACTAGTATTAAAGACGTTGATACTTATAAAGAATAGTATAGAAATTACGCCGAGAAGATAAATTCTTTTTGGTAATTTTTCTTTAGTTTTACTTTCACTTTCGAGTTTATCATTTGGTAAAAAAGCTATATTTATTACAATGACTATAAGAGCTAGAAAGAAACATAGATATGAATATGGCCAGTTTATTTTGGCTAGTAAGCCACTTAGGTATGAAAATAAGGTTCCACCAATACTGACAAATATTGATTGATAGCCCATAACTTTCATTTTTTCTTCGCCATCAAAATAATAAGATATCATTGATGAACTGATAACATTTATTAGGCCAATACCTAAACCGAGTAATATACTTGATACATATAACTGCCATAGATATCTATGGAATATATAGGTAAAAGCACCACCTAATGTAATTAATATTAAACCTATAATACCAATATTTTTCATACTAATTTTTTTTGATAAGGGGTTACATAAAAACATTGTTACTACGGAAAATAATGGTATTAAGGTAACTATTATTTGAATATTTTCTAGTTTTTCGTTTGGAAAACTATTATAGATGTTTGCTACTATGGGAGTTAGGGCCATATATGATAATAAGAACATGCTTAAGGTCATAATGGCAATTAATTTTTTATTCATGTTTTCAAAATAAAAAGCTTTAATAAGCCTTTTATTTTTCCCTTCTTGTATATTTTACTGATTTTTCATAACTTTTTAAAGCTATGAATGCTAATAAAGTAGAAACGATTACTCCTAATGTAGCAAATATCAATGTGTTTTCCATTGTTTCTAAGGTTCTTAAATCAATATTTAATCCATTTATTAATACTCCAAAAGCGAATAAGAATCCTAAGATGGCAGCTACTAATACATATGGTAGGTTTCTAAGTAATGCTTTACCAATTGATAGTTTTCTATCTAATACTTTAGCTGTTCCTTTTAATACTATTACACCATTTAATAATGTTGGGATAGCGCAGCTCATGACACCACCTATTATATTAGGAATTTCGTTTTCAGGATCAACTCCGACAACAGTAGTTAATACAAAACCGAGAATAAATCCGACAACTACTCCAGGAAGTAATTGTTTTATAATATCTTTACCTTTCATAAGTCCTCCTAAAGTGATTTAAATACAGGGTTTCCCGTATAAATCATTGGTTTTTCAAGGCCACTTAATACACGAATCGCGCCTGCAGATAGGGCTTCTAGTTCAAATTCTCCTGGCATAGATACGATTTTGGCCATGGTTTTACAATATGATTTTATTTTATCTCTAACGTATTTGTCGTTAGCTATTCCACCAGTTAATATGATGGCTGAACAATTTCCTTTTAATGATGCATACATTGCACCTATTTGTTTAATTATTTGATATATCATGGCATCTAAAATTATTTTGGCTTTTTGATTGCCTTTATCAATCATTTTATGAACTTTTCTGATATCATTGGTTCCAAGCCAAGCTGTAAGGCCTCCATTTTTACCGATAAAGCCTTTTATTTGTTCTAATGAATATTTATCATTCATACACATTTTTAAGACGGCTTTGGCTGGCAAGAAGCCACTTCTATTTGGAGTCATTGGACCATCACCATTAACGATATCATTACAATCTATCATTTTACCTTTTCTATGGGCAGCTATGCTTATGCCACCACCTAAATGGCAAATGATAAGGTTTAAATCTTTATAGTTTTTGTCTATTTTTTTAGCATACCTAATAGCTATTTCTTTTTGGTTTAAAGCGTGAATTCTAGATTCTCTATATACTCCAGGAATTCCAGTTATTCTAGCTTCAGTTATAAATTCATCAACATCTGGTGGATTGACACAGAATGATGGTTTACCATATTTATCACCTAAGTTTTTGGCTAAAACGATACCTAGAGCAGATGGATGTTTAACTATTTTCATCTCACTGGCACTTTTATACATTAACTGATTTATGGCATAAGTTCCACCTTGACATGGTTCTAGTGAGCCACCTCTACCTGAGAAGGCATCAATAGAATTTATGTCAATATTTTCTTTATTTAAGGTGTCAATGACTGCTTTTAATCGGAATTCATACTGATCTTTAATGTCTGGATATGGTTTTAAATCTTCAGTGGTATGTTCGATTGATGTTTTGAAAATTACTTTCTCATTTTCAAACAAACCTATTTTAGTACTAGTACTTCCTGGGTTAATGGCTAAAACTCTATATTTAGTTTTTAGCATTTTCTTTATCTCCAGCTCTAACTACGGAAATAGCTATATTTCCAACCATTTCAGATACTGGGGCACCTCTTGAACAATCACAGCAGATTTTTTTGAAACCTTGAAGTAATGGTCCATAGGCATCGGCTCCAGCAAATCTTTGAATTAGTTTTACACCAATATTTCCAGCGTTTAAATCTGGGAATATTAAAATGTTAGCTTGTCCAGCGACTTCACTTTCTCTTTTTACTTTTTTAGCAGCAACTTCTGGTACTATAGCACTATCTAATTGAAATTCCCCATCGATTTTTAAATCTGGTCTTTTTTCTTTAGCTATTTTAACAGCGTTTACTACTTTATCTACAAGTTCTCCACTTCCTGAACCACAGGTTGAATATGATAACATGGCACATTTTGGCTCAAAACCAGTTACAGCTTTCATGGTATCACAGGCCGCTATAGCGATACTAGCAAGTTCACTTGATGATGGATTTGGACATACGGCACAGTCGCCAACGGCTATTATATTTGATCCGTTTGCGAAGGTATAGTTTGGCATTTCAGCAATACCAATACTTGAGATAGTATCTAGGTTATCTTCTAGGCCGATTATTGTTTGAGCGGCATAGATAATTTCACCTGTACTACTATTGATACCGGCAAAGGTTACATCAACATCGCCAACAGCTTCCATCATTAAAGCAAAGTTTAATGGGTCTTTCATTCTTCTAGTTAAAGATTTTTCTCCATAAATGATATTAGGCAATTTTAGATATCTTTGTAAGACATCATTACTATATGTTTCATCTAAATTATCAACATATTTGAATTTAGAGTCATCAATTTTATTTTCTTTGACTAAGGTTTTGACTTCTTCTATGTTTCCAACCACGACTGCTTCGGCATAGCCTTTATCTGATACTTCTTGCATAGCCGCAAGCATTTTTAGGTTATTTGCTTCAGGAAAGGCTACCTTTTTAGGGTTAGCCTTCGCTTTAGCAAATATTTCATTCATTAATGTTTTTTCCATTATCTATAAATATAATCTCCATCTTCATAGCGTGGTGGAATTTCAGGTACTAATAGGTATGAGTCGTATTTTCCTCCTGTGTGGATAACGTGCTCACCCTTATTATCTGGGAACCATACTAATGGTTCAAACCATTCATCTCTGATATATCTTCCAGCTACTTGAACACGTAGTTTTTGTCCTTTATGCCAGAATCTACTTAATGGCCAGATTTCAATATCGACTGGAACGATTTCTCCTGGTTTTAGTTTTTCAGTTCTATCATGAGTGTGAACTGGTTGATATTCGGTTGATTTTTCTTCATCTAGGTGTCTAGCAGATACTCTAAGTTTACCCCAAGCACCTGGATGTCTTTCAGTACCAAATATTGTTACTGGAAGTTCTTCATCTTTAGTAGATAGTTTTTTGATGGTAATGAATAAATCCATGTCATCATGGCCTCTAGCTTCAACCCACATACGTAATTTCATATAACCTGTTAGTTCAGTATCTTTCCTAAAGGTATAATCGAATGTGGTTAGGCCAGTTTGACCATCATAACTTACTTCGGCTTCATTTTTAACTGGAGCGTCACCCAATTTACCAGTTGCGGCATTTAGGTATAGTTTTTTATACTGAGTTCTAGCAAGTGGGAACTCTTCTTCTGGTCTACCTGTTTGATATGGATATTCAAAGGCATCCATAACTTCCATTCTGATTTTTGGAGTTAATTCCCAGCCGTTATAAATATCTTTTAGATAACGGTCAAAGAATAGTTTTAAATCTAATAACCATTTTGGATTATAAGTGTCTGGCCATTCAAATACTTGGTGACATCTCATCCATTTTTTTCTAGATTTAATTTTATTGAATCCTTCCCAAGCTCCTCTTAGGTGGAAGTGATTCCAGTTACAAGTAGCGTAGGTTGGAACAGTTATTTTTTCAAATTGTGGAATTTTATCTTGCCAGTATGGACTTGTAACATATGGTTCTTTTTTAGCCATAGCTAAAGTATTATCAATAAATCCTTTACCTTGAGCGGCAACGACGATTGAACCACCAAATAGTCCTGGAATTCCACCTTCCATTAGACTTTCTCTATATTGGTCGCCTGTTGCTTCCCATGGAGCAATACAAGTTAGGTGTGGTGGATTTTCAGCAGCAATTCTCCACTGACTCATAGCTACGCCAGAGTTTCCGAATAATCCGACTTTACCTGTACACCATTTTTGCTCTGCAGCCCATTCAACAAAGTCATAACCGTCTCTACCTTCTTGAGTACCGAATTGGATTTGATCGCCTTCAGAGTTTCCAATTCCTCTTGGGTCAACGTTAGCGACAGCATATCCTTGATAACACCAGAATAATGGATCTGATGATTCAAATTTACATACTTTAGATACAGCTCCTGTTGGAACACCCATTGGTCTAAAGATTTGGACTGGTTGGTGCCATGGTTGTTTTCCAAAGAATGACCAACTTATGATAAGTGGGACTGGTTCTTCCATGGCAGTTTTTGGCATATAAATATCAGCATAGATAGTTACGCCATCACGCATTTTAACCGGTTGGTCTTGCAAGCATAGTATTTTTTCTTCATCGTCGACAAAATATTCAGTTGTATTTACTGGTACTTCTATGCAGTAGTTAGCCATTTCTTCACGAGGTAATTTCATATATTCCTCTTTTGGAATTGGCTGAGTTAGTTTTGAGAAGATTACATCGCAAGATGTTCCATTTGGATAAGTTACTTTGACAATTTTTTCTTCTCTTTTTGGCAATTCTTTTGGTAATGCCATATTGTTTTCTTCGTTCATATAACCCCTTCTTTCTTATTCTACCATTTTAGCGATTGCATCAGCAGCTTGGCCAATTGTTTCAGCGTGCATTAATTCTGTGTATTTGATATAGCAGTCGTATTCTTCTTCAAATTCAGAAATAATACCAGCAAGTTCAATACTTTTAAGGTTTAAGTCTGTTTTTATGTTAGTATTTTCTGAAAGTGTGGATGGATCGACACGCATTGCTTTGGCAGTTTTTTCAATAAGTTTTTTTAGTATTTCATCACGCATAGTCTTTCTCCTTTCTTTAGATATGTGATATACTTAAGTAGGTGTTGTGTATGATTAAAGGAATCGGCTGTGATATTTTATCTATTTCTAGATTTAAAAATGTTCTTGAGGCGACTCCTGCTTTACTTAAGCGGTGTTTTAGTGAACGGGAAATAGATGAATATCATAAAAGAAATGATATTGCCTATTTGGCTTCACGATTTGCAGCTAAGGAAGCTATTGTTAAGTCTTTTACTAAGTATAATCACGATTTAAATTCTATTGAGATACTAAATGATGATGATGGTAAACCATATGTGGTTATCCATAGTAAGATTAAGCCTGAGATATTTGTTTCAATTTCTTATGAAACAGAATATGTGATGGCTTACGCGGTATTATCTAGTATCTTATAATAATTATAACTTATTATGGGATTATCTTCAATCTATTTATGCATAAGAGTGCAAAAAAAATAAGCTACCTGTCAAATAGCCTATTTTTTTGTGGATAAATTTAACTATATTTATACTGACAGATATAATTATAGTCATTATCAAGATTCCACATGTACGTACATTACTTAATAGCTTGATAAATGATAGAAAAGTGAACAAAATAGTCATATTATAACCATAACTATTTGTAATTTGCTTCGTAAATTACTAAAAATTTACTGAAAAATAATTTTTAATAAGTATACACAGATTAGAAATTATTAGTGCATTTTTGTGACTATCCTATTAAGTACTTTCAATATATCATGATTTTTGGGATAAAGCAAGTAGTTTTTAATATTTTTTTATTTATGTGTAAAGTTTACTTGTTGAGATTAAAGTTTTGTTTCTTTTAACATACATTTTGATGATTTTGTTAGTTGAAAGGAACATAGAAACACAATATAATTTAATTATAAAAAGAATGTTTACATATTTTTGTGCAAGCATTCTCTTATTTTTAAGGTATTTTGCAGTATTTCAATTTTTTTGCAAACAATTTCAATGTTTTTTTATTTTCTGTTTTTTCTAAAATGCCTTTATTATCTTATTTTATAAAGCTTTACGCATTTTTACCACAGCACTGTTTGTACTTCTTACCAGAACCACATG
>CALVII010000021.1 GCA_944329465.1 uncultured Bacilli bacterium
AAAATGAGAAAGCACTAACATTGAATCATAGTTAGCTAAATTTTTACCAACATAATTTTTTTTCAAAATCTTACCATTTGGAATATCCAAAACCATATCAGGACCTTCTGCATCCATTAAATCAAATCTAAAATATTTATCCCATTCGTGCTCTTTGATTAACGCTTTGTGTTTTTCGGTAGTATTTCTCGCACCAGCATACGCCGTATTACATTCTACAACTGTTCCACCAACATAATCCACTAGTAGTTTTACGAATTCTGGCCTTAAGTAATTTTGATTACCTTTTTCACCAGAATGAAGTTTTACGGCTACATTACCTTTTAAATTTACACCTAATTTTTCATATATTTTTATTAGACTTTCTGGGGTAATTTCTTTAGTAAAATATACTTTTGACATTAATGTCACTCTCCTTTATAATTTAATTATATATTTTTTCTTAATTTATTTCAACTGAGGATTTTTTGAGTATTTTTTGGTTTAATTTAAATTTAAAATGTTTGTTGTATTCTATATTTAGTGTTATTATTAAAAAGTGGTCATATATCACAAATTTTAATAATGAATAAAATAAAGTAGGAGTTGATAAAATTGTTTAAATATGAAACTAATTCTAAGTTGATTAAACCTGGTCAGACCTTTGTAGCCATTAAAGGATATACAGTTGATGGTCATGATTATATTGAAGATGCGATTAAAAATGGAGCTTCTTCAGTTATTGCAGAAAAAGAAGTCAAATGTGAAGTACCTGTTACAGTGGTGAAAAATTCGGCTAAATATTATCAAGAATTGCTTGTTAAAGAGTATAAAGATGAATTTAAAGACTTAAAATTAATCGGTATTACAGGAACTAATGGAAAGACTACTTCTGCTTGGCTTTGTTATCAAATGCTTAAAAGTTTTGGTAAAAAATGTGCTTATATAGGTACCTTAGGTTTTAAATGTGAAGATTATTTTAAGGAACTTCCTAACACTTCACCAGAGATATTAACGACATATAAATTACTTGAAAAAGCCAAGGAAATGGGATGCGAATATGTAGTAATGGAAGTTAGTAACTTTGCTTTAGATCAAAAGAGAATCGAAGGTTTAGAGTTTATAGTTGGAGCTTTTACTAATTTAACTGAAGATCATCTAGATTATCACAAAACAATGGAGAATTATTTAAAAGCTAAACTATTACTTACTGATTATATTAAAAAAGATGGAGTTTTACTTGTAAATAAAGATGATAAAGCAAGTGAAAAATTTATAGAGAAATTTAAAAATACTAAGACCTTTGGTTTTGGGGATGCGGACTATGACATTATAAGTTCTGATATTCATCCAGATCATACGGATATTTCTTTTAAGGTTAAAGATAAAGAATATAAAGTTACAACTAATTTAACTAGTAAATTTAATGTCTATAATTATTTTACAATGTTTAGTATTTTATGTGAATTAGGTTTTAATATTAATGAATTAACCCAAAAGACTAAGGATTTAAAGGCACCTAAGGGTAGATGCGAAACATATAAGGTCAAAGATGGTTTTGCGGTAGTCGATTATGCTCATACTCCAGATGCAGTTTTAAAAGTAGTTACTGCTTATAAAGAATTAGCTAAAGCTAGAGTTATTACTTTAGTAGGCTGCGGTGGTGATAGAGATCCACTTAAAAGACCAATCATGGGAGAAATTGCTTCTAATTACAGTGATTATGTAATATTTACTAATGATAATCCAAGAACAGAAGATCCTGAAAATATTATGAAAGATATTTTGAACGGCGTTAAAAAGGATAATTATGAAGTTTGTTTAGATAGACGTGAGGCAATTAAAAAAGCTTTAGATATGATTCAAAAAAATGATATTGTCTTATTACTAGGTAAAGGACATGAGGATTATCAAATACTAGGTCATACTAAAGTGCATTTAGACGACAGTGAAGAAGTACTTAAATATATAGAAAAAAGCGAGTGATCGCTTTTTATTTTTCTAAATATTTTTGGACTTTTAATTTTATTCTACTAATTGCATTATCAATTGATTTACTATCCTTACCTAATATTTCAGCTATTTCTTTATAAGTGAAACCACTTATTTTAAGTTCAAATACAGCACCTTCTAGATTAGTCAAGGTTTTTTGGATATTTTTAATCATTTCTTTAGTTGTTTCATTTTCGATTAATTTACTTTCTGGATTACTGTTAGTATCTTCTAATATATTTTCTAAGCTGCGGGAATCAGTAGCTAGATTTTCAACTGAATAAGATTCATTTAAAAGTAGGTTTTTATGTCTACTAGCTGATTTTATCAAGCTGTAAAGTCTTCTTTCAATACAAGTTTTCGCATAGGTGAAAAAAGTAGCATCTTTGCCTTCGTCAAAAGTATTTATGGCTGTACTAAATCCTATCATAGCTTCTTGAATCATGTCGTTTAAATCAAAACCGGAATTTTGAGCTAAGCCATATGTTTTTTTAGCCAGGCTAATAATTAAAGGTTTATATTTTTCAAATAACAGCTCAGTTGCGTCTTCATTATCAGCAACTAAGGATAATACTTCATAATCATTTATATCATCATAACTCACCTATTCATCACCGCCTCATAGATAACTAAAGCTGCGGCAACCGAAGCATTTAGGCTATTTACTTTGCCATACATAGGAATCTTAGCTATAAAGTCACAGTTTTCCTTTGTAAGTCTACTTAAGCCCTTTCCTTCATTACCAATAACAATAGCTATTTTGCCTTGATAATCTATTTTTTTATAATTTGTTCCTTCCATATCAGTCCCAATAATCCAAAAGCCATTTTCTTTTAATGTTTTAATAGCATTTACCAAATTTGTTACCATGCATATATTTACATCTTCTAAGGTTCCCACACTTGTTTTCATGACTGTCGCGTTTACTTTAATTGATCTATCTTTAGGAATAATAATACTAGTGATACCAGCAGCTTCACAAGTTCGGATAATGGCACCAAAGTTGTGAGGATCTTCCAAATGATCTAATATGACGATAATATCTTTGTCTAATATTTTATCTAAACTATAGTACTTATAATCTTCGATATCTAAAATAATGCCTTGGTGGTTACCATTTTCAATATTATCTAAAGCTTTTTTATCCATAAATTTGCAAGGAATACTAACTTTTTTTAATTCATTTAATATATCTTCGTCTTTAAAATTTTCATAAATATAAGCTTTTTTGATGGGAGTTTTCTTTTGTAATACTTCTTTAGCTACATTTTTTCCATATACATACATTTAATCACCTACTATATATTTCATAATTTCATTTATTCTTTTTTGATTATTGTTTATCTCTAAAAATCCTATTAAAGCTTCTAAACCAGTAGCTTTTTTATAAGCTATGATACTAGTGTTTTTAGGGTGGGATAAAACCTTATGATTTCTGGCTCTTTTCACTATTTCTAATTCTTCTTCAGTTAGAAAATGTTCTTCTATCATCTGATCTAGGAAAGTACTTTGGGCTTTAGCTGAGACATATTTTATAGCTTTTTCTCCTAACTGTTTTACTTTATAGTTTCCTTTACTAACTAGATATTTTCTTATGTAAAGTTCATAAGTGGCATCACCTAAATAAGCTAATTCTAAAGAATTTTTATTTAAATTATTTAAATATTTTAAAATGATATTAACATCATTTTGATCTTTATCTCTATTTAGTTTTCGCTTTAAATCTAAAACTTCTTGAGGTGTTTGAACGAGATATCCATCTATGATCTCTCCTTTATAATCTCCATAATAATGAGTAGAAAAATTAATAATATTATCTATAAAATATACTTTATGTTTATCAATGGTCTGTTCTAAGGTGCAATTAAAACTATCTAACAAATAGTCATTATACTCTTTTGACAAAGCAATATCAATATTATGGCAAGTTTGTTTTAAATCTTTTAATACTAAAGCAGCAGAGCCAATAATTATAAATTTATTGCGATTTAAATTATATTCTTTTAATTTATTTAAAATATCTTCTTTATTCATATCTGTCAAAAGTTACTCCTTTTATATATCCGTTTTTAACATCACCAATTATTAGAGAAACCACTTTATCATAATCGATATCGCCACCTTTTATCAAACAGCCTCTTTTTTGACCTATTTTTTCTAAACTTAAAACAATGTCTTCGTCTAGTTTATCTAAATTATATCTTTCTTTGAGAATATTTGAATAGTACTTTTCTAAGGTTTTTAATATATAACAGGCAATATCAAATAAAGGCAAGGTTTCTTCTTTAATAGCTGTGAGTGCGGCTAAATTTAAAGCTTCTTCTTGGTCTAATTTAGGCCATAAAACCCCTGGTGTATCTAAAAGTTCTATCTTATCATTTACTCTTATCCAATTTATGTTTTTAGTAACCCCTGGTTTGTTGCCGATACTAGCGACTTTTTTGCCGGCTAAACGATTAATTAAAGTTGATTTCCCAACATTTGGTACTCCCATGACTAAAACTCTAGCTTTTCTTTTGATTAGACCTTGATTTTCTCTTTTTTCCCATTTAGATTTTAATATGTTTTCAGTAGCCTTTAAAATCGGTTTTATGTTACTATTATTTTCTAAATTAATTAATATAACTGTATATCCTTGATTTTCATAATATTTTATCCATTTTTCTGTTTCATTTTTATCACATAAATCAGCTTTGGTCATAATCATTAATCTCGGTTTATCTTTGGTTACTTCGTCAATGTCTATGATTTTAGAAGATTTGGGCATTCTACTATCAACCACCTCATAGATAATGTCGATATATTTTAAATTTTCTTTGATTAATCTTTTGGTTTTAGCCATATGACCTGGGTAAAAATTTATATTTAGTTTATCGTTCATTCTTATCACTTCCTTTATTTTGGATTGTTGATTTTCGCAAGACAATTTTCATTATTTTGAATACTATTATACTCTTAGGGGTGCCAATATTTGTTTTTATATTCTTTATATTTTCAAAAATATAGTCCTTTAAATTATAGTTTCTATTCCATTAATAACAAAGTTATAAAGAACAGGCACATTAATATAAATGGTTAATTTATCTTTTTTGATTGATTTTTTTGAATAAGGTATTTCTATTTCTCTTTTATTAAAGCACATCACGATAATCTTTTAATATTTGTTTGGCAACACTTTCTTTTCTGATAACTATAATTTTATCATTTTCAATTTTTATGATCGATGAGGGCTCGTTATTGAGTGTTCCTGCATCTTCTACATAGGAAATATGTTTTAACATTTCTTTTTCTACATCTTTTGGATTAGTAATTGTGGCTTTTCCCGAAATATTCGCACTTGTTGATATTATAGGATTTCCAACTTTATCTATTATTTGAATTAACTGTTTGCTATTGGGCATTCTAATTCCAACTAGGTCACTTTTACCAGTTATTTTATCACTTACTTTACTATTTTTGTGAAGTAGAATGGTTAATTTACCAGGTAGATATTTGTTTATTATTTCTTCCTCTAATGAATTTAATTTTTCGGTATATTCTTTTAACATATCTACATTACTTACTAGTAAAATTAATGGTTTATTTTTATCTCTATTTTTTGCATTATATACTTTTTCAATAGCCTTTTCATTTGTCATATCAGCTGATATGCCATATACAGTATCAGTTGGTATAATTACTAAATTACCTTTTTTTATTTCTTTAACTATCTTATCTATATTCATATTACCTTCTCCTTTTTTAGTACATCAATTAAATCATTATAGTCATCAGGTTTTACTACTTTACCAATTAATCCAAGACTATTAGCTGTATCTACATTGGTTTGATTATCGTCAATGAATAAACTTTCACTAGGATTTAAATTATATTTTTCAATTAACGTTTTATATATATCTTCATGAGGTTTTATTTTATGGACTTGATAAGATAAAACATAACCGTCTACTAATTCAAATAAACCACTTGGTTTTATAAAGTTATAGGTATATTCATTAATATTAGAAAGTAAATATATTTTATAATTTCCTTTTAATTTTTTTATTAGATTTAAAACATTTTCGTCTATAAAACTATATTCCATATAATGATTCCAAAAGTTATCAATCAAGGTATCATTAGTATGATTAGTTCGATCTTTGACTATTTTTATGGCGTCTTCTTTGGATAAAAACCCAGTATCTATTAAAGCATAACCTAACCATTCTGGAGAGTTTATGATATTTTTTAAGATAAATTCTTGTTCTTTTTGATTAGCTGTAAATTTTGGCAATATATAAGATAAATTAAAATTTAAAATTACATTACCAATATCGAATATTATATTTTTAACCATGTTTATCACCTTTTTATATAATTTTGTCAAAATAATTATATCATTTTTGAACATAAAATAAAACCGCACATTTTAAGGTGCGGCTACTTATTGAAATTACCAAATTTATCTAAAGGAAAAATAGCAAAGTTAGTAGTTCCTTCAATATCTTTTTCTGAAACTAAACCTATTATACGGCTATCTGTTGAGTTAGTTCTATTGTCACCCATGACAAAATAATATCCACGTGGTATCTTTTCATATCCGAGGTCTTTTAACGTAAAATCATAGGTTTCTTGATTTTTTAAAAAATATTCCGTTACTTTTTTATCATTTATATATAACTGATTATCTTTATATTCTACAGTATCACCTGGAAGGCCAATGACTCTTTTAATTAATTTAGTATTATTGTAGTTAAATACAACTATATCAAATCTATCATAGTCTTTATCATACTTTTTTAATAAAAGAATTTCTTTATCGTCTAAGGTTGAATACATGGACATGCCTTCTACTTGAACTGGTGTTATGATAAAGGTTCTAATTAGGGCAACTACTATTACAATGACAACATATGGTAAAGTTGCTTTTAAAAAGCTACTAGCTTTTTGTTTTGGTGTTTTTTTAGGTGTTTCTGGTTCCATTCTTTTCCCCCCTTTATATGAAAAAACAAGGTCTTAACGGCCTTATTTTCTTTCTTTGATTTTTGCTTGTCCTTTAAGGTCACGTAAATAATTAAGTTTAGCTCTTCTAACTTTACCTTTTCTAATTACTTCTACGCTATCAACCTTTGGTGAGCTATAAGGGAAGGTTCTTTCAACACCAATACCACTAGATTTTTTTCTAACAGTATAACTTTTTCCTACTCCACTACCTGTGATAGCAATTACGATTCCTTCGAACGCTTGAATTCTTTCACGTTTTCCTTCAATGATACGAACATTTACTTTGATAGTATCACCAACACGGAATTCTGGCAAATCTGTTCTAATTTGTTTTTGAGTTATTTTGTCTACCAAATTCACAGTAATCACTCCTTTGCATAAATCTATGATCATAAGTTAATCTAAGCGGATCACGACATATTAAACTATATCATATTTCAGTGGGGAATGCAAGTGCTATCTTGATTTTCCTACTGATTTTGTATTTTGTTTATTTAACTCTTTTAACTTTTCTTTTAATTCAAGTTCCACCATGCCAACTTTTTTCAGTAATTGTTTGATATATTTTTTATCAAGAAATTTAGAATATTTATTTATAATAATATTTTTATATCTAGTAACGTCGTCAATAACAAGTTCCAAACTATCAGGATCTTCGTCGTCATCGTCAATAACAGTGAAAAGAAAAGCTAAGTAAGCATTTAATTTATGTTTTGTCTTTCGTTTTAAAACATTTTCAATTAAAGTTGGTTCAACTAAAACTAAATGGCTTACCTCTACTCCTTCGTATGGGACATTATTGCCTGGTTTAATTTTAAAACCATGCATACGATTATAATCAATATAGCCGTATACTATTTCATTATTATCTTTATCACAAATATAATATCTTTCATCCATTCTTCTCACCATTTTCTAACAAATCTGGGCGGCGTTCTTTGGTTTTTTTCAAAGCTTCTTCTTCTCTGAATTTTTTTATGTTGGCGTGATGACCCGAAAGTAAGACATCAGGGACTTTCATACCTTTATAATCTACAGGTTTAGTATAGACTGGGTAGTCTAATAAGTTATTATTAAATGAATCATTTAAGTGAGATTCTTTTTCAATGACTCCATCAATTAATCTAACTACACTATCGGTAATAACCATACTAGCAAGTTCACCACCGGTTAAAACATAGTCTCCAATACTGAGTTCTAAATCGGCTAAAGTTCTGATTCTTTCGTCAAAACCTTCATAATGGCCACATATTAATATTAGATGTTTTTCTTTAGATAAGTCATAGGCAATCGACTGTTTATAAGTCTTGCCCTGAGGTGTCATGAGAATTACTTTGGTATTTTCTTTTTTTAAATCCTCGACGGCATCAAATATGGGCTGGGGCATTAAAACCATACCTTTACCACCGCCAAAACCATAGTCGTCTACTTTTTTATGAGGATCTTTACTGTATTTTCTAATATCATGCACTTTTATATCGACGAAATTTTTTTGAATGGCTCTTTTAATGATTGAGGTTGTTAAGAAACCTTCAAACATTTCTGGAAAAATAGTTAAAATATCAATCTTCATCGATTAATCCTTTGATTAAATTAAGTTCGATATCTTCGCCAATATTTTTTACAAATTCGTCAACATAAGGAATCAGATATTCTTTTTTTCCTTGAACTACCAATAACTCACCACTACCATTACTTATTATATTTTTTAATATACCAATATATTTTTTATTGTCATAAACTTTTTTGCCATATAAATCTTCATTTAAAATACCTGGAAAGGTGTATTCTTTTTTATCTATATAAACTTTATTACCTTTGAAGTTTAAAACATCATTGATATTATCATAGTTTTCAAAGGTTACCATATCATAGTTTTTGTGTTTTCGATATGTTTTGATTTTTAATTTTTCACCATTTATATATATATAATTATTTGGTTTAAAGACTACTTCTTTGTATTTAAAATTAGAGATGATGCGGACTTCCCCTTTAATGCCATGGGTATTTACTAAATCACCAATATATAGCATTTAACATCACCTCTTTGTTAATTCATATAAAATAATACTTGTTGCAACCCCTACATTTAAACTTTCACAATTTTTATTCATGGGAATATATAAATATTCGTCACACATATCTAATAGTTTAGGATTAACCCCATTTCCTTCATTGCCCATTATTATAGCAAAATCGGAATTTTTTTCAAGGGTTTTTAAATCTTTTCCACCTGTAACTTTAGTTCCATAAATTCTTATTTGACCTTTAATTTTAGATATAAAGTCATATAAATCTTGTTTGACAATGTTTGTTTTAAAAATCATACCTTGCGATGATCTAATGACTTTATCACTATATATATCGGCACATTTATCATTAATTATAATAGTATCTATATTAAAGGCAACACTACTTCTAATAATTGTTCCAAGATTTCCTGGATCTTGAATACTATCTAAAATTAATAGCTTATTACCTTTTATACTCATGTTTTTAAAAGCACATATACCGACAACTGTGTTTGGTGTTTCAACATTACTTAAATACTTTAAGACATTTTTAGTTACATAATTTGTTTTTATATCTAGTTTAAAATCACTATTTTCTAAAACAAATATTTCTTTTAAATAACCTGTTTTATAAGCTTCATTTACTAAATGAGGACCTTCAACTAAAAACAATTTATTTTGATCACGGTATTTTTTGTTTTTTAGTTTAGCTATTTCTTTTATTTTAGGATTACTTATAGAACTATATGTCATTAAATCACCTCTTTTGAAAAAAGAATTAATTTTATTAATTCTCTTCTATGATGCATCATAGTTATACGAAAATTTGTCACCATCATATGTGATATCTACACTACTTTCTAAATCGAATGGTTCGTCAGTTTTAGGGTTTATAATTTCACCAGATGGTAAAAAACCTTTTTCTTGCAGAATTTTTAAAGAAACAGTACATGTTTTATTTAAACATCTAGCTGATATATTATATATATCACTTGCGACATAGTTTTTGGCAGCTTTTTCAAAACTATCTATTTGTTCATTATAGGCATCTTCAGTACTTTCTAAAATGGTTCTTTGGACAATAGGAACCGTAATAACTGCAATAATTCCCAAAACAACAATAACTCCTAATAGTTCAACGAGTGTAAAAGCATTATTTTTCATTTTCTTCACCTACTATAAATTATAGATTAGCCTAAATAATTAGTCAAGATACTATTTTTAATAGTTAAATTAATTTTACTAAAGCTAAATGTTTCTTTTCGGCTTCCTTTAATTTTTCTTTTAATTTATCTTTACATTTTTCATAATATTTATCTTTGGATAAAATATCTAAATAATCGTTTATTTTATTTAAATGATAATCGGATTTACTTATTTTATATTTATCGATATATATGTATATTAATTCTTCATAAGCTGGCATAATACCATTTGAAGCTGCTTTTTTAAAATATCTAATGGCTGTATCTAAATTTTGTTCGATATTAGATTGATGGTTTCCTTTTAAATAGAAATGTTTAGCTAGGTTATAAAAGGCCCAGTGGTCTAAGATATTTAAGGGTACTTCGGTAGCCAAATTATAATATTTAAAGGCTTTTTTCATATCTATATCACCGATGATGCCTAGTCTATAATATTCACCTACTTTGTTACATGACCAGCTTTCTTCTTTTTCAGCTGAAAAAGAAAAGTATTTAAAAGCCTTTTTATAATCTTTTTTTTCTTCAAATATTTTGCCCAAATTGTTATAGGCATAAACGTATTCAAAGTTAATGGCTTTTTTAAAATATTCAATGGCTTTTTTTTCATTTTTTTCTTCATTTGGAACTAAACCTTGAAGATAACAAACGCCAATTGTATTGGTGGCAGCAACACTACCTACTTTTTCAGCTTTTTTTAAATAATACCAAGCAAGTTCTAGATCATCTTTGGATAGATCGCCTATTTTCTTTTGATAAATCATTTGGGCAATAAGCCAGCACGCTCTTGGATGGTTTTTTTCGGCAGCTATTTTAAAATATTCATAACTTTTGATATATCTAGGGTAACCAACCATTTGACCAGTATATTCTAAATTACCAATTTCATAACAGGCATAAGGATTTTTTTCTTTGGCTAGTTTTTTTAAAGAATGGGTATAGTTGATGCCATCTTGCATTTGTAATTTTAGAAATTTTTCTAATTCAGCAACAGAAATATTAGTACTATTCAAAATATTTTCAATCATTTCTTTTTGAGATGTTTCGGTGTATACTGGCTGTTTTTTTTCTAAGACAATATATATTAAAATATCACATAGGGTTTTATATAAATTTTCTTGCGATATTTGATTATGAATGTTTACGGTAAATTTATCGGGAACTGTTTGATCATTTTTGGCTAAATTATATAGTTCGCTTACTAATTTATTAAAAAGATAATTATCTTTTAATTTTTGTGTAATTTGTTCGTGGGTTAGATTTTGATATACCGTGCCATCTAAAATAGACATTAAACCTATAATTATATCATCAAATATTTCTATGTTTTCTTGGTATTTTTTTCTATAAGTAATGTATTTTTGTCTAAATTCGGTTCCGATTGATCTGTAGCCGATACAATAATTGTTGATGGTTGAGTCACTTACATCGTCGACACCAAAAATACAATAAAACACTTCTGTTTGATTGGCAAAGCTTTTATTTTGGGCTATTTCTTTGACAACTCTACAAAAGTTTCCTAAAGATAACTGATTTTGATTATTATTCATTTTTATAAAATTCTTTTTCATATTTCACCACTTCTTTTACATTATAACACATTATGGGCAGAAAGTGTGGATTTTTTTTTACTTTGTGGAGTACACATATTCGGCATTTTTCTATAAATTGCTTATAATGTACTAGGAAGGAGATTTTGTATGACAAAAGTAAAAAAATTTTTAAAAAACTATAAGACGATGCTTTTGCTTATTTTAGCAATGGTTGTGGGAGCAATATGCGGTCTTATATTTAAAGAAGATGCGATGGTAGTTAAACCTTTAGGTGATTTATTTTTAAATTTGATGTTTGTTATTATCGTACCTTTGGTATTTTTGACTATCTCACTTGCGGTAGCTAAAGTTAAACATCCTAAAAGACTTGGAAAAATTATGGTTTCAACGGTGGTAGTATTTTTAGTTACTTCAGTGATTGCTGTTTTAGTGGGATTTGCGAGTACATATTTTGTGGATTTAGTGGACGCTGGTGATAATTCAGCTATTAAAGAGTTATTTGATGGTGAAGTAGCTAGCGATACAGATTTAAATTTCTTGGAAAGAACTGTTCAGTTAATAAGTGTAGACGATTTTACTGGTTTACTTTCTAAGGAAAATGTCGTGGCTTTACTTGTTTGTGCATTAATTGTTGGATTTGCAATGAGAATGAGTGGCGAAAAAGCCGATCCTCTTTTAAGAGTTATGGAAAGTGCACATAGTGTGGTATTTAATTTTATTAAAATTACTATGTATTATGCCCCTATTGGTATTGGATGTTATTTTGCTTCATATGTCGGAACTTTTGGAACAAGTATTGCAGCAGGATTTTTAAGGGTAACTATTTTATATGCTTTAGTAGCACTTGGTTACTATGTTATTATGTATAGTTTATATGCCTTTATTTCAGGCGGAAGAAAAGGTGTGAAGGTTTGGTGGAAAAACATTTTGCCTTCAACATTTACAGCTTTAGCAACATGTTCTTCAGCAGCATGTATTCCGATCAATATCGATTCTGCGAAAAAAATGAATGTATCTGAGGATGTGGCCGATACAACGATATCACTAGCAACTAATTTACACCAAGATGGTTCAATGATTGGTAGTGTATTTAAAATTATGTTCTTAGTTTGTCTATTTGGAACTAATATTTCTGATCCGGGCACAGTAGCTCAAATACTAATTACAGCTTTAGTGGCTTCTGTTTTAATCAGTGCGGTGCCTATTGGTGGAGGTACTATTAGTGAAATGGTTATTATTTCAATGATGGGTTATCCAGTAGCAGCGTTACCTGTTTTAACAATGATTGCGACAGTTATAGATGCTCCTGCAACGGCTTTAAATGCGGTTGGTGATACTAGTTGTTCATTACTAGTATCTAGAGTAGTCGATGGTAAAGAATGGGTTGATGCAAAACACGAAGATAAAGTAATAGAGGCTGAGATTAAAGAAAAACCTAAGAAAAAAACTACTAAAAAGAAATAAACATTCGAATTTAAACTCGAATGTTTTTTAGTATTTTGTATACTGTTTAATAAATGTGATTAAAGAATCACAAACTTTTTTTAAATTATCTATATCATCTATATCACGAAACTTTCGATTTATCTCAATTTGAATAACATCAATATCAGTGCTTTCATAAATATATTTAGTGATTCCGCCACCTTTAAATGGTTTATTATAAACAATATTATTAATGCCATGTCTTTTAAAAGTATCTTCTAATTCTTTTACAGTACTGTAGTCAGCTGACAAGTTATTTAATGTTCCAAATTCTACGTCAAAATCTCGTTCTTTTTTTGAACCATGAATGTCGATTAAAAGTTTAATGTTTTGAGCTTTAATAATTTTTAGTAATGTTTCTTTAAAAATTTCTTTATTATCTGAATTTGCATCAACACCAGTATCTTTTGTTTTAATTAAAAATGAGGTGTTTAGTTTATTGGCAACATACATAGCTATGGCTTTAGTAAAAGGTTCTGATAATTTAATGGTTCCATCTTCTTTTTTTTGTCTCACTCCATGAGGAGCAGTTATGATAACTGGAAGTAGGCCTAATTTTACAATATATGGAGATTTATGACTAGTATATTCATATTTTAATATTTCTTCTTTAAAAGTCATATTGTTCTCCTATTTTAATTTTTCTATCACTTTAGTAAATTCGTTTTGAATTTGGTCTAGCCTATCTTTGGTTTTAGCTTCATATCTAACGGTTAAATCAGGGCCTGTATTACTAGCTCTAACTAAAGCCCAGCCATCTTCGAAAGTAACTCTAATGCCATCTATTAATGAAAAATTGTAATCTTTTTCTTGAGCATATTTTATAACTCCATCTACAATAGCAAATTTATTATCGTCAGTTACTTTTATTTTTAACTCTTCTGTTGAGAAATAATGATTAATTCCATCGAATAGTTCACTTATTTTTTTATCGGTATGTGAAAGAAGTTCGGCAATTCTTAGGATACCATATATTCCATCATCAAAGCCTAGATAACGGTCTTTAAAAAACAAATGTCCAGAATATTCACCACCAAAATCCAAGTTATTTTCATTCACATAGCTTCGGCAATAGACACTACCGGTTCTATTCATACAAGGTTTTAGACCTATTTTTTTTATTTCGTCTATTAAACTCATAGAACATTTGACGTCAAAAACACCTTTTTTTATTTCCATTTTAGAAGCTAAAGCTCTATAAAACAAAATCATAATCATATCAGCGGACATAAAGGTACCATCTTCTAAAACGAGACCACATCTATCTGCATCTCCATCTATTGCCAGTCCTAAATCATAGTTAAGTTCTTTAACTTTTGAGGCTAAAGCATTTAAATTATCTTTAACGGCTGGATCTGGAATGTGATTTGGAAAATTAGAATCACTTTCACAATATAAAAGTTCATATTCTATATTAAATTCTTTTAAAATATTTTCGATAAATATACTACCTGTGCCATTACCACAATCGACTACGGCCTTAATCTTTCTTTTTCCAAAGTCTAAAGAGTTTTTTAAGTTTTCTAAATAAGCAGGAAAAACATCTTCGGTAATAACTATGCCCTCGCCTTCTTTAAAATCGTAGCACTCTAAATAGTGTTTAAAGGCTTGAAGTTCTTTTCCATATAAAGAGTCTTCTTTTTTTACAGACATTTTAAAACCATTATATTCTTTGGGATTATGGCTAGCGGTCACCATGATTCCAGCATCTACACCATAATATATTTTGGCAAAGTTATGCATGGGGGTTGTTATTAAATCTAAGTTAAGGACATCGGTTCCACTATCTAATATACCTTTCATTAAAGCTGAATATATTTCTATGTAACTTTCTCTATTATCATGACCTAGTATTACCTTACTTTCACCTAGTTCTTTTACATAACTACCAAAAGCTCTACCGATAGTATAAGCTACATTTTCGTTTAAATCTTCTTTATAAATTCCCCTAATATCGTATTCTCTAAAAATTGCGGGATTAATTTGCTTAGTTATTTTCATTTTCCTAGCCTCCTACATTAATTATATATTACTTTAATTTAAATTACAATTTTAATTTTACATATTTCAAAAACAAATTAAGTATAATATAACGAGGTGGGACGTTTTGAAAAAAATAAAATTTATATTGTCTATTATAATTGCCATTTTAATAAGTATAGTAATTTATTTAAAATTTATAAATAAAGATGTGATAAGCATGCCGCAAATTACTTTATATGGAAAAAACATTATAACTTTATATCAAGGCCAAAATTACAAAGAACCTGGTTATGAGGCCAGTGATACTAAAGATGGAGATATTACTAAAAAGGTTAAAATAGAAGGAGAGATTTCTAAGGATAAAATAGGTTCTTATGAGCTTATATATACGGTAACTAATTCTAATGGTGAAAAAGCAATAGCTCATAGATTTATTAAGGTAGTTCAAAATAAAACACCGATATATAAAGATGAATACGATAAAATCGATAATCAGACTAGAGGTTGGTGGAGTAACAACAAATTAGATGGTAAAAGGCCTTCAGGAGGAGCTGATATTAATGAGCTTAAAAAATATGATGCATTTTTTATGGGACCAGATGAAAAGGTTTTATATTTAACTTTTGACGAAGGAGGATTAGAGACTTACGTTAAAGAGATTGTCGATGTCTTAAATAAAAACGATGTTAAAGGGACATTTTTTCTGTGCCGTAAATTTATTGAGGAAAATACGGATTTAATTAAAAAGATGTCTAAAGAAGGTCATACGATTGCGAATCATACTTCACATCATTTAAATATGCCCCAATTAGCGACTAAAGATAATTTTGAAAAGTATTTAAGTGAAATCGAAGAGGTTGAGAAAACATATTATCAAATAACCGGTCAAAATATGGAAAAAGTATACAGGGATCCTAGAGGTGAATGGAGTTTTCGTGACTTACAGATAATGAAGGATTTAGGTTATAGAACTTATTTTTATAGTGCGGATTATTTAGATTATAAGGAAGATGTTCCTAAAGAAAAGGCTTTAAATGAGCTTACTAAAAGAGTTCATAACGGTGCCATTTATTTAATACACCCAAAAAACAAAGGTAATTATTTAGCTTTAGATACATTTATAAATAATATGAAAAAACAAGGATATAGATTTGACCTTGTTAAAAATATTAAGGCAAGTTAAGTACCTGACCTATCATTAGAGAATTGCTGGTTAAGTTGTTTAGAGTTTTAAGCTCTGAGACTGTAGTTCCATATCTATTAGCTATACTCCATAAACTATCGCCTGATTTTACTATGTAAGTATTGCCACTAGCTGGAACTTTTAAAACCTGACCTATACTTAAATTGTCACTTGTTAAACCATTTAAGGTTTTAAGTTTATTTACTGTTATGCCATATTTATTTGCGATATTCCACAAACTATCACCGGCTTTTACAGTATAGGTATTACTGGAAGTGTTTGAGTTATTTTGATTTGGAATTTTTAATACTTGACCAACTGTTAAATTATCACTTGTTAAATTATTTAATGTTTTAAGTTCATTTACTGTTATGCCATATTGATTAGCTATTTTCCACAAACTATCACCCGATTTTACAGTATAGGTATTACTAGAAGTGTTTGAGTTATTTTGATTTGGAAGTTCTAGGATTTGACCGACAGTTAAATTATTACTAGTTAAATTGTTTAATCTTTTAAGTTCGTCAACTGTTATGCCATATTGATTAGCTATTTTCCACAAACTATCACCCGATTTTACAGTATAGGTATTACTAGAAGTGTTTGAGTTATTTTGATTTGGAAGTTCTAGGATTTGACCGACAGTTAAATTATTACTAGTTAAATTGTTTAATCTTTTAAGTTCGTCAACTGTTATGCCATATTGATTAGCTATTTTCCACAAACTATCACCATTTTGTACTACATAATAATTACCACTTCCTGGCAAAGACGGTATAGTTTCACCTTCGTAAGTTGCAATTACGGCATCGACAACAGCATCAACATATTCTTTATAATTATTTTGAATTTTTGCTAGATCTTCTGGATTATCAATAAAACCATATTCTACAATTACTGGATGTGTTTTACTTCCAGTATTTCTATGCATAAAATAATAGTCTTTAGAGGTATCACTAGGTAATCTTCTTTGATAAAATTTTCGCATTTTTTGGCCAGCATTTCCTAAAGCGGTTAAAATATTAGAAGCTAAATTACTATTATCTCTTAAAGCATATATTACCTCTGCCCCTTCTGCACCTTGTATCCCAGAGCCAGCTGCATTAATATGATTAGAAATAACAACTACATTAGGATTATCACCATAAGCTTCTAAAACTCTATTTACTCTTTCAGTAGGAGAAATAGTCTCATCGGTACTTCTAATTGAAGTAACTGGAACTCCTCTTTTTTGAAATTCCTCATACATATACTGAGAAATCATTAAAGTTAAATCTTTTTCTCTAACACCAGAACTACTAACAGCTCCAGGATCAGTTCCTCCATGTCCAGCATCAATTACCACCTGTAAATTATTCACATAACCACCTCTACATTAAAATATGTAAAAATAGACATATGGTTACAAAAAAAGATAGATATTTAGTATCCATCAAATAAATTAATCAAAATTCAAGCCAACTTCATAAGGAAATAA
>CALVII010000022.1 GCA_944329465.1 uncultured Bacilli bacterium
TTCTCTCATCTATATACATTTTAGCATAAATTTAACTTTATAGCAAATTCAAGTTTTAACAAAAAGTGATGTAACTCTATTGTAATTGGTGTCATGGTTTGTTATACTTATTTTAAGGAATATTCAATAGTTGGGTGGCTGCCAATCTTCTATTTAGAAGGGAGGCGGGATAGTATGACTAAGAAAGATTTTTTAATTTTTTCTTTAATTTTACTTATCTTTTTCCTGGTATTTTTACTTTACAAAGTATTAATATAATGAAAAGCCACCTAACACATCTGTGATTAGGTGGCAAACCAAATTACTTGGCACCATCCAACATGGGATTATTGAATGTTCCTTTTTATTATATGAGATTTCTCTCATCTATATACATTTTAGCATAAATTTAACTTTATAGCAAATTCAAGTTTTAACAAAAAGTGATGTAACTCCATTGTAATTGGTGTCATGGTTTATTATACTTATTTTAAGGAATGTTCAGTAGTTGGGCGCAGCCTCTACTCTTTGTAAAGATTGGAGGTGATGTTTATGACTAAAAGAGAAAAATCTCTTTATGCCATAATTCTCCTTCTATTTATTTTAGTATTTACTTTACTAACCAAATAGAAAAGCGCCTAACTCATTTGCTTCAATGATTTAGGCGCACCCAAATCGGTTGCATTCAACATTGCATTATTGAATGTTCCTTTTTATTATATGAGATTTCTCCCATCTATATACATTTTAACATAAATTTAACTTTATAGCAAATGTGTATTTTATCTTCTTTTAAATATTTTACACATAACTTTTTGTGGGCCACTTAGAGTTATTTCGCGAATTTTTCCATCAATTTCTTCTCTTTCAATGATATGATTTTTATCAATTGGTATGCCATCAATAATAGGTCTATAATCAGGTTTTAACTTTTTTCCTATTTTTGATTCAATTAGCCTAGTTATAATTTCTGGATCTAACTGGCAGAACTCTTCATAAGGAATTCCAAACTTTTCTTCAATTTGTTTTTTTATATGTGCTATATCCATAAATAAGTTCCTTTCTTCACTATTTATATTATAACTTATTTTCATATTAATAACAAATATATATTTGTTATTAAAAAAACAAAGAAATAAGTTTTAAATCCATTTATTTCTTTTAATTATGCAACCATAAATTTTTTTATTGTTCTTCGCCTTTTATTTTATCAAAGTAAACATCACTGCTATTTTGATGTTTATTTTTAATAGCTTCAATAAATTTCTCTTTGCTTGATTCACCAAAGCCTGTAAAAGATACATCACCTATAATTGTATAAGGAACACCTTTAACTTCTTCATTGAGTGCGGAAGCAAATCTATTCATGATTGTGGCATTATCAGGATTATTCCATACCTCATATGTATATAAGTTATAATAATCGCCATATTCTTCTTTAATTTGTGAGAAGAATGCAAACTCTTCTTTACAGTGAGGGCAAGTACTGCCCCAGAAAAAATAAATATTAACTTTATTTTTATCATAAGTTATTTGATCTAATTTTATTTCTTTGGTATTTTCTTCGGTAATATTTTCTTGGCTACTTTTATTACTATTTTCTTTGGTTCCTTCACTATTTTTTTCATTACTATTTTGATTTGAAACTTCTACTTCTTTTAATAAAACATAATTTGTAAACCATTTTTCAAATTCGTCTTTTGATTTATAATATTTTAAGTCATTATCACTTTCAGCATCTAAATAATCTACCATCTTCCCTTTATTAAAAATCGCAAACGATGGATAATATTTGATAGATTTACTTAGTTTTGTATCTTTGATATCTGAAAATGCTATTTCATATATTTTTATATTATTACTTTTCGTGAAATCATAAAGTATTTGCTCAAATTCTGATGAAGTAACGCATGCTGGCTGATAAATAAATAAGGCAAATGATTCTTTATCATTCATAAGTTTATTTAAGTCATTAGATTCAATTGTAGTAAATTCACTATTACCATAATATTTATCTTCTAAGTAAAATTTTTGTTCAGGCATTTTTTTAATAATAACTATTATTATAGATATTAATAGTAATACTGGAATAACCCATAAAAATTTTTTATTCATTTCCATTGTTATCTGCCTCGTGAAGTAAACTAAAATCTATATCATGATACGCTATTTTCCAAAAATCATATGAGGTTTTTCCATATTTTGTGGTTTTAACTTCAACATTGTTATTTCCTTCATAATACCAATAACCACCAACATTATATATTTTGTTTTCATCCCATCCTAATTTTACTAACATCGTTTTAGTCATGCCGGCATATCCACCACCACCACACATTAGGAAAATATTTTTATCTTTTGGAAATAAGTACTCTAAGATGTCCATTGATTCCTTATAATTTGCTGAATATTCTCCTTCTTTTTCAGTGAACAAAGTTTTCCCTTTATATGTATCACCTACTTCTTCTGGTAATCCAGAGACATTTACCAAATAAGGTAAAGGTACTACTTCAAAACCTTTTACAAAGCCTGATAAATAAGCATCTCCACCTATAGCCTCATAATTACCCGGATCTTTTAACATACGCATATCTCTGTAAACTGAATCTTCTCTATTTAAATAATTGTCAATTGTTTTTTCATTTATGTTTTTATCAATACCAAATTCCCCTCTAACACCACTTGTTACTTCTGGTTTTGGTAAAGAAGTTAATTCTTCTTTCTCGTTAAATAAAAATGCACATACAATAATAGTTATAATTATTAAAACACTTATAACTAACATAATAATACTTTTCTTTTTCATATAAATCCCTCCTACATTTTTAGTTTAACCATAAATTATTAAAAAAGCAATAACGGGGAAGTTGAAATAACCTCAACCTTAGGTTGAGGTTATTTTAAACAGCTTTCGTCTAATTTTAAAGGAATTTCATAAGTAGTAATCTTATGTTTATCGTCGCTGGCATTTACTTTTAAAAATAGAGTGTTATCTTTATATACTTTACAAGTTTTTTCATAGTCGTCAATGGTGAATGTAACTTCTTTTAAAAATTCTTCTAAATCAATTTTATCTTTTCCTTTATATTTATAAGAACTAATTTCGTTTTCTGCCTGACCATTTTTTTCATATAATATACATTCTATGTTTTTATATTTCTCGGTTTCTTCTCCACCACAGTATTCTATATTAGAAATATATATGGCTGATTTTTTATCGTTATAAGCAATGTTTCCGGAAATTGTAAAATTAGGACAGTTGGCAGATAATGTTTTAAATTGAAAATCATCTTCTTTAAATAAGATTAAAAAAATAATCATAAAAACAATAATAAGCAATATAAGTGCAGAAAAAAGAATAAGCTTTTTCTTTTTTTTGTTTTTAAATTCCCCATTATATAATTCTTCTAAACTAATATTAAAATCTTCACTTATTTGCTTTATAAGAGCTGTATCTGGCATGTTCTTACCATTTTCCCATTTGCTTACAGCTTGATATGAAACATGATATTTTTCGGCGAATTCTTTTTGGGTTAGATTGTGATTTTGTCTTATTTCTTTAATGAATTTACCAAATTTTTCTTGATCCATTATATCACCTACTCACTACTTATTGATTATATCATTTTTTTTAAATAAAAACTAGAGAATGCGTTCTCTAGTTTATCGCTTTATGACACAATAATATAAGGATCTAACTCTGAACCTGTTCCACTTAAGTTGATATCAGAGGAAAGATAGAGACTAGGACGAACGCCGTGAGAATCGGCTGCAATAAAGCTGGCAAGATAGCCGCCACTATATACATAGAATCCGTAACTTGCATAGTCTGAATATGCATAAGATGACATAAGCCACCACGATTTGTCTGATTTATACATCCAGTTCGTACTTACACATGTTTTATAATTTTTGCTTTGTAATACAACACTATTACACATACTTTGATTACTATTCGCATTTAAATAATCACTCACACTTGCTAGGGCTATTTTACCATTCCATTTATAGTTTAGCTCCTCTTTTAATATCAAATCTATTTTTCCGTTTGAATTATTATCTCCTACAATTCCACCTATGTTAAAATCATGACTCACTATTTTATCAGCATTAGTTTGTATAGTTCCTAAATATATTGTATTTAAATACTTATTTAAACTTGAGTCATCTTCTACTAATCCTCTATATGGTCCATTTATATATTCTGCTGGACCTCCTACCATATTTGCTGTTGCACTCCATGCATTGCATCCATAATACATCATATTTGAACAATACCCACTTATTCTTAATCCTTGTTCGTCAAACGGCATTTCTTCCGGTAATAATTCGTTTCTTATTATTTTATATGTTCAGTCTGTTTCTTTGGCTATGATTCTCCATAGTTCTCCATTAAATTCTATATAGTTGTTTGGATTTTGTCCACGGTATATTAATCTTCCACTTTCATAGCTATCTTCATATAAGCCATCGCCTGATGAAACTATTTCGACTTCTTGACCTCCGATTGTTTGATCTACTCCTGGCACTGGCTCTATGTTTCCTCCTGCACTTTGTTCATAATCTAACTCTATTGTTAAATTACTATCTAAATCTGTTGGCTGACTTGTTATTTCTGGATTATAGGTTACTTTGACTTTCATGGTTGCTGTTTCTCATACTTTTAATTCATCATTTTCGTTCACTCCTGATGTTTCAAATAATATAGCTGTATTGTTTGTATCTGTCTTGGTTATTGTTTTAAGTACTGCATCTATAGTTCCTTTATTTTCTATAGTTATATCATATGTTATTGAATCTCCTGGGGATTTTAAACTTACTCCAAAGGTTGCTGAAGTATCATTATATGTAGTTATTTCTGTTTTATCTGCCGCTGTTCCTATAACGCTATTTGGGGTAATACTTGTTATTTTTACTAGAAAGTTACTTGCAATATTAGATGTACCTGATATTTTTAATTGGCTTTGGAATGCTGCATACCCTACAGCCATAATTACTAATATCGCACAAAGTCCTACTATTATATAATTACGCTGCGTCCTATTAATCCTTTTCATATTTTTCATACTTTCTATATTTAGTATAACATATTTTCTTTGTGATTTATAGCTTATGAAAAATAAATTCTATCGATTTCTTAACTACATATTAAAAGAAATTATCTTTAAGTAACTTCTTTTATTCATCTTTAAAATGTTTAACAATTAATGGTTTTAAAAGTTCAATAATAACCAATGAAACAATGTTTATTAAAATTACATATATAAATTGGTTTACAGTTATAGCTTCAAGGCCAAATACTTGTCCTATTGGGGTAAAAAATACAATGATTTGAACAATAATTAGTGCGAGTATTCCAATGTTTAATTGTTTATTTTTAAATATTCCTCTTTTATGTATTTGTTCTTTTAATGATCTACAGTTATAAGCAAAAACAAATTCATTTATGACAATACTTAGAAGAGCTAGAGTTTGGGCAACAGGCTGACCGAATGGTAAAAATCTATAATAAACGTATAAACTAATCAATGTTTCTAAAATTACTGATAAAATTAAAAAGACACTAAAATATTTGGTGAATATTTTTTTATTTAAACCATTTGGTTTTTGTTTCATAATGTTTTTAGATGAGCCTTCAAAGGCTAAAGCAATTGATGGGACAGTATCAGCAACTAAATCAATATACAAAACATGAATAGCTGATATTATGGTATTTCCTGTTAACATACCGAATAAAATTATTAATATTTCAGTAAAGTTACTAGATAAGTTGTATAAGATGTTTGAAATAACGTTATCATATATTCTTCTTCCTTCTGATACAGCTGTAACAATAGTATTAAAACTATCATTTAAAAGAATTATATCTGATACATCTTTGGTTACATCAGTCCCACTTTTACCCATACCAATACCAACATTGGCTAATTTTATAGCTGGAGCATCATTGACACCATCACCTGTCATAGCAACAACTTTATTTTCTTTTTGAAAGGCTTTAACAATTTGCAATTTTGTCTCAGGGCTTACTCTGGCATACACTTTATATTTATTGATGTTTTTGATTAAGTCTTCTTCTTTTAAGGTTGAAGCATTAATACATTCATCTATGTTTTCACATATGCCCGCTTCTTTAGCTATGGTATATGCTGTTTCTAAGTTATCACCTGTTAACATAATTGGCATAATTCCGGCTTCTTTACATGTATCTATAGACTCTTTGATATTTTTTCTAATTGGGTCTTTAAAACCAGCTAAACCGACTAGTATTAAATCATTTTCTTCTTTAAAGAATTCACTTTCTTCTTTAATCTTTTTATCTATTTTTTTATATGCAAAAGCTATAACTTTTAAAGATTCTTCGGACATTTTTGTTTCGATTTTTTTGTATTCATTTATATACTCTTCGGTTAAAGTTTTTTCTTCATTATTAATTAAAACTTTTTTACTTCTTTGAATTATAGCTTCTAGGCTACCTTTTAGATAAAGATATACTCCTTTTTCATTTTTATAGATGGCACTCATCATTTTACGCTTTGAATCAAATGGTAATTCAGTTATTTTAGTTACTTCTTTTGATTTCAAATTATTTTCTTTTAAAAAATTTTTGATAGCAACATCAACTGCATCACCAGTATATAGTCCATCTTTAGTTAAAGTAGCTGAATTAGAATTATCCATAATATCGATCAGGGTTTGATAATCTTTTAAATTATCTAAACTTATTTCTTTATTATTGGTATAAATTTTGGTTACTTTCATTTTATTTTCGGTTAATGTACCAGTTTTATCAGTACATATAATTTCAGTGGAACCTAATGTTTCAATGGCTGCTAGATTTTTTATGATCGATTTCTTTTTAGCCATTTGCCCTACCCCAATTGATAAGGTGGCTGTAATGGCAATAGTTAAACTTTCTGGAACACTAGCTACAATCATAGAGATGCATAGCATGATAATATTTAAAATAGTATAATGATTAATTAGGCCATAAACAAGGACAAAGGCAATTAGAATAAAGGCTACACCTGTAATAAAACGGCTTACTTTAGCAACTTTCATTTGAATTGGTGTAATCGGTTCTTCTTTGGTATCTAAAACGCCAGCTATTTTCCCAAGTTCAGTATTCATACCAATAGAAGTAACTATAGCTTCTATTTTCCCAGAAACTACTACAGTACCAGAATAAATCATATTATAAGTTTCAGCTAGAATTGTTTCATTTAAAATGACTTTTTCGTTTTTTTCTACATTATCGCTTTCCCCTGTCAATATCGATTCATCTGTTTTAGCAAAATAACTTTGGACTATTCTGGCATCTGCAGGAACTTTATCACCAGCTTCTAAAATAATATAATCACCAGGTACAAGGTCTTTGGCATCAATGTCTTCGGTGATACCGTTTCTTTTTACAGTGATGTAGTTCGCTGAATATTTTTTTAATTTTTCAGTCGCATTTACAGCTTTTGATTCTTGAAAGTATCCCATAATACAGTTAACTAGCGTTGTACCTAAAATAACTAATGGTTCAAGAAAATCTTCTTTTGTGATAAGAGAGTATATTAATGATAAAAAACCAACAATAAGTAAAAGAATTATCATCATATTTTTAAACTGACTTAGGAAAATCTGAAATTTAGTTTTTTTATTCTTATCGATTAAAATATTTTGACCATAAGTTTGTCTTCTTTTTAAAACTTCTGCTTTAGTTAAACCATCTTCTTTAGTTTTTAACTCTTTATATATTTCTTCTATTGTTTTTTGATAGGGATATTTCATTTTATCACTCGTTTCTACTTTACTTTATTATAGCACTTATCTATAATGATATAAAGTATTGGTTTTTATTTATAATTATATATGATAAAATATAGAAAAGTGAGGTTTGAAAATTGAAAAACTTTATTATTAGAAATTTAAATATTTATGATTTACCACAAATTATTCAAGCTAGAATAGCTCAGGAAAACGAAAACGGTAACGGAGCAAGTAATGAATATATCAAGGCTTATGAAAGGTCATTAAGATTATTATTTGATAAAAATAATATTATTGGATATGGTGCTTTTTTTAATAATGATCTTATATCTTTAGGCTGTTTTAATTTAATTAATTTAGGACATGAAAAACAAATACCTTATTTATGTGGTGTATGGACAAATCCTAGATATCGTGGGAAAGGCTTAGCAAACCTTATAAATAATAAATTATTTGAAAGGTTAAAACTATATAAAGATAGATTTGAAGATTTTGCACTTTTAACTTTAGAAGGAAACGAAGCAGCTTTAAACTTATATAAAAAATTAGGATATGTAGTAGTTGATGGAGAAATGTCTTTCTTAGGTGATATTACTTTTAAAGATTTGTACAGTGTTAAAACGATAAATAAAGGTATTATAAATGAAACAATATATTCAAAAGACACGGATATATTAAGTATTTCTTTTTCTACCGATCAACTTTTTGCCCATCCGTCAAATTTTAACGGGATAATGACTAGGATTATAAGTTTAACACCCTTAAAAAAAGATTTTAATCAAAATGATTTATATGAATGTCTGTGTACTTTTTTCAGTGAACATCGGTTTTGTAAATTAAACATAAACAGTATTATAAAAAATAGTGATTTATTAAACGCAGATATACTTAAACAGTGGCTTTTACAATTTGAATTTACCGACACAAAAGGTCATATTAAAAAAATATTACCAACCAATAAAGTTATGAAAAAACATTTAAATTAACTAATGTATAGGAATTTGTGATTGCATTGGTCAAGTAAAAGTAGACAATAAAATATAAGAAGTGAATAGTTAGGCAGCAAAACATCATCTGGTAACAAAAACACTTTGAAAATCAAAGTGTTTTAAATATGTCTAACAGTTAAATCTTTTTGCTTAGGTGATTTTAAGGTATTTCCAGCAATATTGTCTCTAACGCTTTCTATAAACTTTCTTGTCGCATCGTCAAATTGTTCAGTTTCAAGTCTGTAATCAATTTCTGCAGCAATATCCTCATTATGAAATTCCTTTTCAGCCTCAAAAAGGTCTTTATCCTCTTCAGTAATCTCCTCATTACCATATCCATAAAAGTAAGTTAATTTCTTATTTAAATATGAAAGATATTGTTCATAATTAGATCTATCAATTCTTTTCATATAAGCTTTCCTTTCGATAGTAGCTCTTCTTTCTAAATCGATATAATCTCTAAAGCCTAAGAAATTTGCAACATTTTCTGATAAATAATTATCTTTATGAAGAGTTATAGAAAGATATAATATATCGCTGTCATTCTTTTCAAAAAACTCAGTAATAGTTTTGTTTAGAGCTATTGTTGATAAAATTTTGGCTGAACCATTTCTTCTGGCTTCAGGATCAGTAATATAAGTATCGACTTCAATAGTATTATAGACACTTGCTTCAAAATAGTCCTCTGGATTTTCCATCCTTTGACTATATACAGTTACTTTCGAAGCATCAAGAAAACTATCGTATGCTTTAGCAATCTCAGGGTCACCATTAAAGTTAACAAAATTACTGTCTATATTGTAAAATTGTCTATATAGTTCTTCCATGCCATGTTCACCCAGAAATTGAGACATGTATTTATTTATATCTCTTCTTAATTGTGTTCTTTCATCAAAATGGGTATCAGAAGCTTTTTCTTTGTTTAAGTCATTCATAAATCTAGCAACATCTTCAGTGCCATATATTTGTCTAAGTGCATATTTAAACGCATATGTTTTGGCAAGATAAATACTATTTGCCATATGGAGAAAGTCTTTTGTATTTCCATATTTCTTAGTTTTGACGTACTGTAAAAAATTTTCTCCCATTGTGAAATATTTTGGTAAATCTGCGTAATCACCTTGAATATGACTTCCCGCACCGATTAAATAAGTTTGAGCTAATACTTTATCGTTTTTGTCAACCATAACATACACATGGTGTCTAGGATCATGTGCATAGTCTTTAATATCTTCACCGGTTGTAAAAAACAAATCACCAATTCCTTGTTTTACCATATCACCTTTTACTTTATCTTCTAAGTTTAACATTTGAGGCCTATAATGTTCCCAATTATCTTTTGTAACTTCTACAATATTCATATTTTTTCTCCCTTCTATCAACATATTATACCCCCCACCCCATATAAATTTCAAGTATTTTCGGTATATTTAATAAAAAAAAGAAGCATAACTTTATGCTTCTTTCCTGGTGGGGGTGGCGGGGTGTGTAATGGTATACTTAAAGTAGACAATGGAGGGGGTGTTTGTATACACTATTAATTACTATTTTATACTTTATTATTTTTTTAATAAGCACTTCTATCGCTTTATTATTCGATCTCACTATTATGTAAACATTTTTATATTTTTGTAGATACTTAGAAAAGTGGTTAGTTATTTATGTCTGTTAAATATCCAAAGACTCTTATAAAGAAACTATGTGAAGATATCTGTATCAACGTTAGCCCCACTCTTAAAACAGCTGATGATTACGGGATACCTATTAAAACTCTAGAAAAATGGATTACTGCTTTTAATAAAGATAATCATTGTTTTGATTCTGATGATAATCCTAATGATTTTAAATCTCTTACTCCTATTCAGTTTAAACAATTATACACTAATTCCTATATTCAATCGTGTCTCGTTTTCTAATCAATTTCACTTGATCGTTTAATCATTTACAGTTACCTCTTTGGTGTTTCTTTTTTCTAACAAAGTAATCTCATGATATGAATAATACATGGATGGTCTAACAAATTCATTCATACCTAAATCTGTGCCAATCCAATATGTTTCATTTTCATATTTAATAGCATTTACTCTTCCCATTGAGTATACTAGCTTCACAATTTTAAGTATTGCTGGATTATTGTTGGCTTTTGGAGATAATGATATTTACTTCTTCCTGGTACTTTAATTTCTAGATTTATTTTATCATATATAACACAAATAGCATACAAATTATAACATAATGCTGTTCCGAGTTTTTCTAAAATAAAAAGTCTTGAAAAACAAGACTTTAATAAACATACTGGTAGCCTGTACGAGAATTGAACTCGTGACTCCACCTTGAGAGGGTGGCATCTTAACCACTTGACCAACAGGCCAGATAAGACATATAACAATGTCTACTTAATATTAACACAAAACAACTATTTTTACAATAGGTTTTAAGGGTAAACTTCTTAGTTTTCTATTCTTTATTAAGTTCTTTACTTAGTTTTTTGGGAATGCGTCTCGCACTTCTAACGGAGTTTAATCCATAAGTTTTAAGTTTATCAAAGTTGTATTTTTTAGGATCATATTTTTTTATAAGTTTTAAATTCATAATTGGATTATTTGGTTCATTATATAAATCTAGTTCAATAACTTTACATTTATATAAAATTGCAGAATAAGGTGCGGATAAATAAATATACACTATACTATTCATACTTATTTTTTTAGGTTGTTTCCAAGAGAAGATTGGAAGAGCTTCTATATATTTAATACAATCAAAGTACTTAGGGTTTGCTGGAATAATCCAAGTGTCATTTTCTTCGGATAATTCATAGCTTATATTGATTAATGGAATAATTTCTTTGTCGGTTAAGCTGTCATCTAAAATTATACTAACCCAGGATTTTTTATTCATATGATATGCTGGATAAATATATTTTCCTTTTAATGAGGTATCTACTTTTAAATTTATAACTTCTACTTCACCTTTTTTAGAAGGAATTAATTTACTTTTGTCGATATTCATTATAATTCCAAACCATTTACTACTTTGAGGGTTACGAAAAACTCCAAATCCTGGATCTTTTTCCCATAGAAACTCCGGTAACACATGATAATTTTTTATAATATATGAAGTTAATCTATTAGATTGATTATAGATAAAATAATTTTTTTCAAAACAATTTTTTCTAATATCTTTTAATATGCTTTGATATTCTTCTTTGACGCTTAAAGCAAATTCACCTGTAATATCTTTTACTCTAAAATTAGTATATTCACTTTGGGCTTCTAAATCGTAAATTTTTCCATATACTCTATCGTTTTCAATAATTATATCTACTTTAAATGTATTATCCATGATATACACGGAATATTTATATTGACCTTTTTCTTTAATAAAACCATATTTTAATAGTTTGTCTTCATTTGGTATATATGTTTTAAATATATCTTCTTCTATTTTCATAACACACCTCTATATAATGAAAAGACTGTAGATCCAGTCTTTATTGTTCTTTGATTAATTTTAATGTATCTCTTGCTATCATTAACTCTTCGTCTGTTGGGATGACATAAATTTTTATTTTTGAATTATCGGCACTTATCAAGGTTTCACCATGACAATTATCATTTTTATCATTATCAATTTCGACACCTAGACATTTTAAGTTTTCACAAACTAAACGTCTTACGATGAAACTATTTTCACCAATTCCAGCTGTAAAGGCAATGACATCAGCTCCGCCTAATAAAACATAGTACTGAGCAATATAATCGGTGATTCTTCTGGCATACTTATGCATAGTGAGAATTGCTCTTTCATTACCTTTATTATAAGCTTCGGTTAAGTCTCTCATGTCACTACTTATTCCACTTAAGCCTAAGATTCCGCTATGTTTATTTAAATCATTAATGATATTATTTATATCTTTATTTTCTGCTTCCATGACTGGAGGTAATATTGATGGATCGACATCGCCAGAGCGGGTTCCCATCATAACTCCAGCAAGTGGAGTAAATCCCATAGAAGTATCAACACATTTACCATCTTTAATAGCAGTTATAGATGCTCCATTACCAATATGACAACTAATTAATTTAAATTTATCTTTATTTAAAATTTCTTTTACTTTTTGGGTAATATATCTATGGCTTGTACCATGAGCTCCATATTTTCTAATACCATATTTAGTATACCATTCATATGGTACTGGATAGATATATGTTTCTTTATCCATGGTTTGATGGAAAGCAGTATCAAAAACAACGGTATTTGGAACATTAGGTAAGGCTTTCATAAAAGCTTCGATTCCAAGCATATTAGCTGGATTATGAAGTGGGGCAAAATGTTTGATTGAGTCTAATTTTTTCATAACTTCTTCGTCAACTATAACAGATTTATCAAAAACATCTTTTCCTTGAACTACTCTATGTCCAACTCCATCAATTTCGTCTAATGATTTTACGATGTTTAAACCGATTAATTTTTCAAGTAGAATATTTACCGCATCAATATGGTTTTTTAAATCTGCATCCTCTTCATATTTTTCTCCATTAAATTTAATCTTATAATGGCCATCAATTCCAATTCGTTCAAATACACCACTTGCAATAACATGTTCATTTTCCATGTCAATTAAACTAAATTTTAAAGAACTGCTTCCGGCATTGATAGAAATTATTTTCATTTGATTTCCTCCTTTATATATTGTTTTATTTTTGTTTGAATTAATGCTTTTTGGTTTTCGGCCGATTTTACTGTATTTTCAAGTAAGGTAGCAACAGTGACAGGTCCTACACCACCCGGTATTGGTGTATAGAAACTAGCTATACCATTTGGATTTTCTACGTCCCCTACTGATTTACCATTTACTAAATTATAACCGGCATCAATGACAATTGCACCTTCTTTTAACCAACTTTTTTTAATGAATTCGGGTTTTCCTACGGCTGCAATTACAATATCCGCACTTTTTACTTCATTTTCTAAATTTTGAGTTTTAGAATGACATATAGTAACAGTCGCATCTTTATTTAAAAGCATTAAAGCCATTGGTTTACCTAAAATTTGACTTCTTCCAATAACACAGGCTTTTTGTCCTTCAAGTTTTATATTATAAAAATCTAAAATATTAATTATTCCCGTTGGCGTTGCAGCTCCAAAATCTGTTTCTTTAAAAGACATTTTACCAAAACTATGAGAGTTTAAGCCATCAACATCTTTTAAAGGTGATATGGTATCAAAACATTTTTGTTCATCAATATTTTTTGGAAGGGGGTGCTGGAGCAAAATACCGTTTATTTCTGAATCTTCATTAAGCATTTGAATTAGAGATATTAATCCTTCAGTAGTGAATTCTGGCAAATAATATTCTCTCGTTTGTATTCCTACTCTTTGGCATGCTTTTAATTTCATTTTAATGTATGTTTTTGAGGCTTTATTATTGCCAATAATGATGGTAGCTAAAGTTATATTATCATTATAATTTTCTTCATATTCAAGCACTCTATTTCTGACATTTGTTTCAATACTTTTTGCGACTAGTTTACCATCTAAAATATTACTTTTCATTTTGTCACCTTCTTGTATGTATTAAAATTATAACATATATTAGATATATGAAACAACATCTTATCAAAATTATGGTGTCCGAAAGGAGAATCGAACTCCTACTATTTTCTTCGGAGGAAAATGCTCTATCCATTAAGCTATTCGGACAACTATATATAGTATAACATAAAACCACCTAGGATAAAATTCTAAGTGGTTATGTTTAAAATAATTTTATGATGTGTCTTTTATGATAAAACTTGAGTGGTTATATTTAATTCAACATTTTTAATGTTCGTTAAATTTTTATTTGTTTTTATAGTAACACTTTTTTCTTCTTCACCATTTATGATATCTCCCAAATAGCTTGTCATAGTAGTTTTATTATTTTGATTGTCAGATAAGCTGATAGATAATGGTGATATTTTTAAAGTATTAGATGTCAAATTTGTGGCTTTGGCAGTTAAATAAAATTCATTACCCTGTTTAAATATTTTAATATCACTAAATAAGATGTGATTATTAACTGTGTTTTCAAAGGTTAAGTGGACAAGCTTTGGCTCTTTAGTTTTTTTTATGTTTTCTTTTGGAATAAACATGTAGATGGCAATTATTATAATAATTAAAAGGAGAACTATGAAAATTATTTTACCAGGGGTGATTGCTTTAATATCGTGTTCCATCAATTAGCCTTCCATGTTTCAAAGACATTACAACTGCTTGAAGAAGGTGCAGGATCTGGCATTTTCATTCTAACAATGGTTGGGATTTTAAAGGCTCCACCAAAGGCCATACAAGTTCCTGGTTGTAAAGTTTTTTGCTTTTCAACAATATCAGCTGAAATATTTGGAAGCATTTTGGTAATATAATCCAAATCTCTTGGGTGGGTTATTTTAAAGATTAAAAAGTTCGCACACTGTGAGATAACTGTATCGGATATTTCGACAGGTCTTTGTGAAATTAAGTTAAATATTAAACCATACTTACGTCCTTCTTTTGCAGCTCTTTCAAAGATATTATAACCAATTAATTCAACATCTCCATCATTTTGAACATATCTATGAGCTTCTTCAACAAAAATATGAAATGGAATAGACGCTCTATTTTTAAGACTTTTTGTGAAATTAAATAACATTTTGGTATATATTTTTACAACTACTTTGGCAAACCAATCTTCAACATCTTCTAAGTTGAAATTTATTATTTGAGCCTTTTTTCCGTTTTTAGCTACTAATGTGGCAATATAATTTTCCATGGTAATAAAGTTTGGATAACGTAAATATCTAGAGTTTTCAGAGATGGTTAATGAATGTAATCTTACTTTTAATTCAATAGCATCAGCATAAGTATCAGTATTATTTAAAAGTCCTTCACTGATTAAGGTAAATTCTAAGGCTTTTTCTAAATCTTCTAATGTATAGTATTTGACTTCTTTTGGCTCGAATTTATCTAATGACTCATCGATAAAACTAGTAATATATTCGGTCATTAAAATACTTTCTGGAAACTGGCCTTGGGTATCAATTGTGAAACATTCTCTAAATTTTCTAGTATAACCGATACCTTGAACTGGTGCTTCTAAGTTAAATTCTTTGGTTGAACAGGTTGCTAAAATAGCAAATACATCATTTCTTTTACTACTAGCAGTTTGATTGGTATACAAAATAGTCATAATAGCTTTAGCTATTAGGTGGTTTTTATATTTTGTACTCATTTCGTCATCAGAAGCAAAAATGTTGACTAATTTTAACATTCTTTCGATGATGGTTAACTGTGAATGTTTATCAGCTCGTAAAAGCAAAGCCATATCGTCGATATCTAAAAGCCAAAGTGGCACTGATAATATTTCACCATCAGTTTGGTGAATATTGGTAGTATAAAATTTAAAGTTTAAATTAGGATTTATTTGATTGACATTTTGTAAGGCATTATGATATTCACCGTAAGCATCAAATATAAAGAAATTAGATCTAAATGGCAATAATTTTGGGTTTTGAAAAACATTTTGAAGTAATCTAGCAACTCCGCATGATTTACCAGACCCACTGTTACCAAATATAGCCATATGACTACTAAACAAATCGTTGATATCGACACTTATTGGATAGCTATCATAAAGTGGACTTTCACCAATAACAAATGAAGATGGAGTATTATTACCTAATATTAAACCAACTTCTTCTTTAGTAATTAATCTTATTTTAGCATTGAAAGTTGGTTTTCTAATAACACCACCAACAAATTTGTCACCGGTAATTTCTCCTAAGAATCTTATTTTGATTATTTCATTACCAGTATCTTCAACTTCACCTAATATTTTTTTATCTTCATCTTCGAATATGACATGCATATTCATAATATCAGTAGAAACTAAACCATCTTTTGGTGTTTCTACATGAGCCTCTGTATTACTGATATAAAGTATTTTTCCAAACATAACTTTCCTCCCCTTTATAATAAATCTTCTATTTTATTTTTTATTTTTGGATCTATATCTTTAATTATTTCTTTTATTTTTATACTGTTTTGATATTGTTTCAATATTTTTTCATAATGAAGTAGTTTGTTTTCAGCATCTTTTATTTGTTTATAAGCGGCATTTCGCGAAACATTTTCATTTTCGGCTATTTCTTTTAAAGTTAAGTTGTTAAAATAATAATCTTTGAAATAGGCTTGCTGCTTAGAAGTTAGAAGTGAGCCATAATAATCGAACAAATTACTTAGATAAACTACTTTATCCATTACTCATCCATTCCTTTAAATAATCCATATATATATTTTTCAATATCAAATACCCTTAGATCATCTTTGGTCTCACCTAGACCAACATATTTAACAGGGATGCCAATTTCTTCTTTGATAGCCAAAACAATACCACCTTTAGCAGTACCATCTAGTTTAGTTAAAACAATACCAGTTATATTAGTTATTTCTTTAAAGTTTTTAGCTTGGCTTATACCATTTTGGCCGGTTGTGGCATCGATAACAAGTAGTGTTTCATGTGGGGCATTATCAATTAATTTACCTATAACTTTATTTATTTTTTCAAGTTCTTTCATCAAACCAATTTTATTTTGCAGTCTTCCAGC
>CALVII010000023.1 GCA_944329465.1 uncultured Bacilli bacterium
ATTTTGTATGTAATTTCTTAGGTCATAATTATTAATCGGATTTCCATTTTTATATTCTTCAAACTGACTATTATCGTCATCTATTACGCCTGATATAGTAACTTTATTATCACCTAATTTTAATTCGTGTTTTGAATTTACAAGCTCTTCGATACTTTTTGGTTTATATAAATTATTTTCACTATCGATAACGCCATATTTAATTATGTATTCGGCTAAATATTTATGAATGACTAATTCTTGATTTGTCTCTGGAAGTTTACCGATTAATTTACCTACTACTTTGTCATCTGTTATTTCAACGAATCTGATAATAGCTGGTTCATTCATATAATAATCTGGTTTTCCTATTTCTGACGTTCCAAATTCAAAGGTTAAAAGTGAATTATTATTATATAGCATATAGGCTTTGTTTAAAGTACTTTTTGTATCTTTTTCTATTTGTTTTATGTCCTGTTCTTTTAATTCATATGTTCTTTGGTCATATAATCCATAATATTCTGTTTTATTTACGGTATAGACATATTGATTATTTTCCTTCATGGTGTTGGTCATTAAATCTACTTTATCAAATATTAAACAGTTTACGGTAAAGCCCATAAAGATTAAAGCCATAGCTGTTAATATGCAAGTCATTAAAAGTTTTAATGGTTTTATGGTAAGGGATTTTAAAGCTAATTTAATACTATAAGAAAATGGTAGTTTTGATTTTTTTAAATTTAACTTTTCTTCTTTTTCTTCTATTTCAGTGTTTGTATCTTTTGTAATATTTCCATCTGTTAGTTCGATTATTCTATCGGCATATTTATTTGCGGATTCTATATCATGTGAGACAACTATTACAAGTTTTTCTTTAGATATTTCTTTTAATAAATCAAATATTTGTTTTCCGTTTGTTTGATCTAAATTTCCAGTTGGTTCATCAGCTAGGATTATTTGGGGGTTTTTAATTAAAGCTCTAGCAATGGCAACTCTTTGTTTTTGTCCGCCTGATAATTCGTTTGGTTTTCTTTGCTCTAAATCTTTTAATCCTAAACGATTTAATAAATTTTCTACTTCATCTTTTTGGGGTTTTTGATTTTGCAGTCTTAAAGCTAGTTCTATATTTTCATAAACACTATACTCTTCTAATATATTAAATTCTTGAAAGATAAATCCTATATAAGCATTTCTATATGAATCATACTCTTTATTTTTAAATTTACTTATGTTTTGATTATTTATTAATAATTCGCCACTTGTGATATTATCTAATCCACCTAATATATTTAATATGGTGGATTTCCCACTACCTGACTTTCCTACTATAAAGACTAAACCGACATTTCCTATTTTTAAATTTATATTATTTAAGGCTTTTGTCTCTACTCCTTTTTTTGTTTTATAAGTTTTACTTACATTTTTAAACTCTATCATTTTAACCCCTACTCTCTAGCTTAATTTTACCACAATTTTAGGGTAAAATATATTAAAAACTCTGAAATTAATCAGAGTTTACAAATTATATTTTTAAATATTTTCTAACTGCTCTCCATGAACCAAACATACCAACTAAGATACCAATTCCTAGAAGAATTAAAGAAGTTGTATAGACAAATGGAACTGGTTCGATTAATTTAATAAATGGAGAAAATAGATGTCCATCGAAACTTCTATACAAAGCATTATATCCATATATTGTAGTTAGTATTGGAATAATGGAACCTAAGGCTCCTAGTAATAGACCTTCAATGATAAATGGTATTCTAATATTTAGGTTAGAAGCTCCTATTAATCTCATAATACCAATTTCTCTTTGTCTTGAATTTATGGTTATTTTAATAGTGTTAGAAATTAAGAAAGCAGTAACTAATACTAAAGCAATAACGGCTCCAATACATATTTTATGAACAAAATCGAAGGTGGATATTAATTGTTCCACCATACCTTCACCATATTTAACTAAGGTGATACCATCAATTTTTTCAATTTGATTGGCAACCGAATCGATTTTTTCAATGTCTTTGACTTTTACTTGGAAAGTATTTTGAATTGGATTTTCTTCATCGGTCCAGTTTTTCATAATGCTGTCGAAGGTTTCTGATGATTCACGCATTTCTTTAGTGATATCTTGTTTAGAGCGAAATTCATAGGTATCAACATTGTTAATGGTACTTATTTGATCTTTGATTTCGTCTATTTGTTCATCTGTTACTTCATTATCTATAAAAGCAACAACAGTGACATCCCTTTCAACTAATTTAGTAAAGTTATCAACATTATTAGATAAAACCATGGAAACGGCAACGACGATTAGAGTTATAGTTATACATGAGATAGAGGCAAATGAAAGTGAAAAATTTCTAAATACACCTTTAAAAGCATCTCTAAAATTTCTTCCAATAATTCTAAATGTTTTCATTGCTATAAGTTCCTTTCGCATAATCTTTTAATACTCTACCTGAATCTAAAACGATAACTCTTTTATTCATCTTTTTAACTATATTAATATCATGAGTAACCATGATAATGGTTGTACCTAATTTGTTGATTTCTTCTAATACTTCCATGATTTCCATACCAGTTGAAGGATCTAAGTTTCCGGTTGGTTCGTCGCATATCAATAGTTTTGGGCCATTGACTATGGCTCTGGCGATGGCCACACGTTGTTGTTCACCACCAGAAAGCTGTGAGGGATAACTTTTAACTTTGTTTTTAAGGCCAACTAATTCTAATACTTTTAATACTTTAGCGTGTATTTCTTCTTTGGGAAGGCCAAATATTTCTAGGGCAAAGGCGACATTTTCATATACAGTTGATTTTGGAAGTAGTTTATAATCTTGGAAAACGACACCTATTTTTCTTCTTATTTTATATACTTTTCTATTTTTTAATTTACCGACATCAATTCCACCGACAATTATTTGCCCTGATGTTGGTTTTTCTTCGCGATATAACATTTTTATTAAAGTACTTTTACCACAACCGGTTGAACCTATGATAAAGACAAAATCACCTTTAGCAATGGTTAGATTTAAATCTTGAATAGCGGTAACACCAGTTTTATAGGTTTTTTTGACTCTAGTCATTTTAATTAAATCCACAACAATCACTTCTTTCTACTTAAGATTTATGACCTTGCACTTCGTATGTATCTATTACTATGACAAAAGCTTCGGGGTCTAGTTTTTTTATAGCTTCGCTGGCAATAAAATATTCTCTAGTTGGAATGGCACATAGGAGTATTTTTTTTCTTTTATTTGTATATCCACCTTCGGCATCTATTTCAGTAACACCATGATTTAAACTTTCCATGATAAAGTTTTTGATAGCTTTTTCTTCGGTAGTTATTATTTCTAAAGTTTTATATTCTGAAATACCCAATATTACTCTATCACTAATGATGCCTGAGGCATATAAGGTTATTACTGAATAGATGAATGATTGCCACCCAAAGAAGAAACCTCCAGCTAACATAATTAATCCTTCTGAATAGAGATTTGCTTTACTATAAGGCATTTTACCATAATGTGATAAAATTTGTTTTAAAACATCGGTTCCACCGGTTGTAAAGTTATTTTTGAAAACAAGTCCAGTACCAATACCACTAATAAGAGCACCGCAAAGGGCAATAACGATGGTTTCGGTATTTCCTAAATCAATATATTCTGGCATAAATTCAGTTAATTTAACAAATACTGGGTAAGCAATAGAACCTAAGATAGTAGATTTAGAATTTTCATAACCTAAGAAAACAAAGCTCGCAATTAATAATAAAATATTACCGATTAAAATTACTATTGATGGATCAATGTTAAAAAATCTTTCAGTAATTATAGAAAAACCACTTAGGCCAAAAATTAGATTACATGGTTTTAAAAAGATATTAAATGCACAAGCTGATAAAAATACACCGATAAAAAATTGAATATATCTTTTAAGTTTTTTACTACTAGTGATTTCTTTTAACAAACTAATATTATCTATTTGCCCCTTTTTAGCAAATATCATCCGGCATTCCTCCTTAAATTAGCATTTATAAATTTATCTAAATCACCATCCATAACTTTACCAACATTTGTTTCTTCACAGTTTGTTCTATGGTCTTTTACTAAAGAATATGGGTGCATAACATAACTTCTAATTTGGGAACCGAAATTTATATCTCTTTGTTCTCCTTTTAACTGTTTTAATTCTTTTTGTTTATTTTCTTCTTCAATTTCATAGAGTTTACTTTTTAAAATCTGCATAGCTTTGGCTTTATTTTGAACCTGGCTTCTTTCGTTTTGACAGGTAACGACTATTCCAGTGGGCAAGTGGGTTATTCTAACTGCACTATCGGTTGTATTTACGCTTTGTCCCCCAGCACCACTACTATGGAAAACATCAATTTTTAAATCTTTTTCATTTATCTCGACATTAACTTTATCGTCTATTACTGGAGTTACGCTTACAGAGGCAAATGAAGTATGTCTTCGAGCTCCTGAGTCGAATGGCGATATTCGAACTAATCTATGAATACCTTTTTCGTTTTTTAAATATCCATAAGCATACAAGCCTTTAACAATAATAGTTATACTCTTAATGCCGGCTTCTAGGCCTGGTTGCATGTCAACTACTTCTAGTTTATAGTTCTTTTTTTCAGCATATCTAGAGTACATTCGATAAAGCATATTGGCCCAGTCGCAAGCTTCGGTACCTCCCGCACCTGAATGAATTTCTAAAACGGCATCATTTTTGTCATATTCACCATTTAATAAAATCATAGTTTCAAGTTCACTTATTTTATTATTTAAAGTTAGACTTTCTGTTTCTAACCATTTTAAACTTTCTTCGTCAGATGTTTCTAAAGATTTAGCCATTTCAAGGTAATCATTTGTTTCCTCTAAGAGGTTTTCAACATCTGTTAGGAGTTTCTTTTCACCATTTAATGTATTAATAACTTCTTCACTATGTTTTTTGTCATTCCAAAAGTTTGGATTAGATATTTCTTTTTCTAACTTTTCGATGTTTTTTTGTTTTTCTTCGGGGTCAAAGTGACCTCCATAGTGTTTTTAATTTTTGACAGTATTTTTCATATAATGTGATGGTTTCTTTTAGTTCCATAGATAGCCTCCTATCATTAATTAATTATATCAGATAATTTTATTTTTTACTAGATAATTTAAATGGAAAAAATATACAATTACCTGTATATTTTTTTTAAAATAAAATATCTACATTCATAAGCTCCGTTTGTTTTAATATATTCTTCGGCTTTTTCTATATCGTTTAAAGATTTGAATTTGGGGTTCTTTTTATCACAAAATCCTTTTAAACGAAGTTTACCATATGACCAATCTCCTAAAATATAATCATAGTCATCAAAATATTCGGTATATTTTCCTTTAATAGCTTCATAATCGAAACCATTTTTATAATCTTTTATCAATTCATAGTCATTTTCACCAATTTTATATGTTTTCATAGTGTCCTCCTACTTCCATTATAACACATTTTAAGCATTTGGCAGAGTTAAAGATGGAGTAGTGGCATTTAAATTTCCATAATAATTAGGAACAGTACCATTAATTAATTTTAAGGCAATCGGTACTTTAGTTTCTAATTTTATTTCTTTATCATAATAAGGTAAAATTACTTGTTCAGTGATTTTAATGTTGACATACACTTTTATTAAAGCATTATTGATGCCATAGTTTGTTACTTCAGTTGAAATACTACTTACAACATCGCCAGTTAAAGAAATTTTTATTGGTATTTGAGCCCCAAAGTTTGCAAATATCGGATTATTAAAAATAAATCCACTATTTAAATAATATATTACACCATTTTTTAATGCTTTTTCATCATAGCTTTCTAAAAGATCGGCTTGATATTCAACTTTTTGAATATCACCTTTTTCAATATATTTCAAACTTTGTTGGATGCTTTTTGTAGCTTTAGTCAAATGTTTATTTATTAAAGCGGTATTAAAGTCAATTGATTTTATTTCACCATTATCATTTGTGATTAAAAAAAGTTTTTCAACATCTAAGGTATCAGTTATATATTTATCGATAGCGTCATTTATAATAATACTTGAAAATTTTTTGGCTTCTAAGCTCCCATATTTAAACAGTGAGGGCATTATTTTATCTTTTATATATCCAAATATTAAGTATATTCCTATTAAAATAAGTATGATAAAAATAGCTATTAAGTTAATAGGTTTTATTTTGGAAAGTTTAAAAGTTTTTTTTAAATGAATTTTATTCATATTTAAATATATGAAAAAAGTAGATTATCTACTACTTTTAACTAGCTTTTTTATATTTGAATTTATAGGTTACTTCTAATTTATAATTTTCATTAGTAGCAAAAACTGGTACAGACATTTTAACTTTTTTTTCGAAATCTTTTTTATTTAATGGTTTGTCCAAAACTTTTAATGATAATATTTCATATTGTATTCTAAACCTTGTCATGATTTTTCTTTCTTCTACTCTATATTCTTGATTAGAAGCATTGACATAACTTTTGGGATCCCATGAAGATGGACTACTTAACGTTTCTGTTTCGGTATCTTTATAAGGTTTATCGGTGGGTTGTCTTGATGTTAAACCGCTATAACGACGTTTTTGCCCATTATACCAACGCCACTGCTTATCACGGTAACGATATAAGGTAGCGGTTTCTTCATCCGCTTTATTATATTTAACTGTATTAACATCTTCTCTCGCACTATATTTTCCGGCATTATAATATATTTTATCGCCTTGATCGTTTAGATAATAAAATTTATAACCTGTTGTCTGTTCGATTGTTCTGTAATCTTTTTCACCTGGATAATTCAGAGAATATTCTGACCATTCAGTATATTGTTCAGTACTTTCGTCTTTATTCGCATAATTTTGAGGCTGTTCAGAGGAAAAGTCAGAATAATCACCTCTGATGTCATACCATTTCCAACTACGGTCACGATAACGATAATAATAAATAGTGTTATTTTCAATGTTAACTGTCTTACCTTCTTTTGGAACCTGTGGTAATGTTTCTTTGTCTAATGGCAATCTAATTCCATATTTTGATGTTTCGTCAGATAATTCGTCATCGTCATAATAATTTGACCACTCGGTTGAACTTATTTCTCTATCATAGTAATTATAGTACGGAATTACATCGATAATAGCTTTACCAGACGGATATGAGGATTGTTCTTTACTCCAACTGCCATATTTTTGATTGACAGAACATTTTCCACAGTTTCTAGCATCGACTGTATAAAGGTAGTCTTCTTCATATTTAGTAATTTTAACGCTTCCTGAGCAAAGATTGTTATCAGTGTTTGTACTACTCAAATATTTTGAGTTATATAAATCGTCTAATCTTACACTAATGCTTTCTCCTTCTATAGTTGGTAAAGAGCCTTCGTCTTTAGCATAATTTAAACTAGCAGTTTTTAATGAACTATAAAGATTTAAACAACTATTATTTTGCACTATAGCAACGATTATTAAGATTATAATGACAACTGGCACAATAGTTCCAAAAACAAAGAAAAATCGCAGTAGTGGTTTTTTATTTTCTAATGATTGGTTGATTGGGTTTCCAGTTTCGTCGACATAAGTTTGTCTTTTCATTTAATCACCCCTCTTATATTATCATTTTAACACATCTATTTTTTTTTTTAAATATTTTAATAAAAAAAGTCTACAATTAGACTTCTTATAGTTATTTGTTTTCATTATCTGTATTTGTATTAAAGATGTCTAGTGTTTCAATAGGTGTATTTTCGTTTAAGTTCTTTGCTTCAACATCCAATGTTTCTGATTCTATTGGTGTGGATACATTAACTTCATTTGAAGCTGGAATAGAAGTTTGAATATTTTCATTCAAATCATTATTTGATATGAATGGTTTATTTTCCACAGAATTTTGACCATTAGACGTTGTTTGAATAGGTGTTTCACTAGTATCCATATTAACTGAATTATTATTTACTGGTAATGGTGTTATCATCTTAGTTTTTGGTTTTCTTTTTACAATAACTATAATGATTATTATTATAAGAATAATCATTCCTACTGTTATATATATATTTTTCATATTATATAGTTTGAATGAAAATTCTATATCTTTTAGATTACTATCCATTAAATTCCAGATTAATTTTTTACCATCATTTTCAGTGGTTGTCGCATTACTGTTTAAAGCTTTATAAGGTAAATTAACATTGAATTTTAAGTCTATGCTTGCTGATAGCATAGATAAATCCATATCTGATGTATAATCTGTAGAGTTATCATAAGTGTTATCATTAGTACTTCCCATACTGTTTTGTAGTTCACTAGAAGTTTTATTTTTTATTTTAACTGTATAAATGTTTTTAAAGAAACCTTTTTTTACGGTGAATATGTCGTTTTCTTCTTTTGTGGCTTTATCTAAATCAAAGATTATATTATTTTCACTACTAACATCGTCGATGTTTTTGAACCTTTTAGTAAGTGTGTAACCTGTCATTGAGCCATCTGAGTATTCTTTGACTTCGAAGCCTTCGTCTTTAGCTTCTTGAATATCTTCGTCACTCATTATTCTCTGGTTATCAGCATTGGCATTTTGTAATAAACTATCAGCAAGAGCTACAGTAAATGCGAAATCCATACTTTTATCTTTGTGGATACTCATATCAACATTCATTTTCATACAACCAGACATTAAGAAAACAATTAACATAATACATAAAACTTTAAAACCTTTTTTCAAGCTATCTCCCCTACTTTCTATTTTAGAATATCAAAGGTAGAGAAAAATGTCAATTAATGGTGCAAAAAACTCTAGAAGTTTTTCTAGAGTTTTATATGTATATATGTTTTTTTCTAGGAATTTCTATTTTATGGGTGCGTTCTTTCATGTATTTATCTATTAAGATTACTTTTCCTTGTTTTAAACTTTGGGGAACATCAATAATTCTTTGATTTCTAGATCCTCTAAAGTCAAGATTTAAGCTAAATTCTTTGATATCAAATTTGCCATCAACTAAGACATCTGTATGTTTTAAAAGTTCCAACATATCTTTATTTTTTAGTACTTGTTCATAGGTAAATCCTGTATAACACCAAACATTTAATCCCATTTCTTTAGCATGTTTAGCTATTTTAGCACAGGCTTTAGCTTGAAACATAGGATCACCCCCTGATAAGGTGATGCCTTGCTGACCTAAAAGGGTATCTAACTCTTTATTTACATCTTCAACATCGACAGAAAAGCCGCCTTTAAAATCATGAGTTGTTGGATTGTGACAACCTTCACAATTATGACTACATCCTTGAGTCCAAAGGACGGTTCTTATGCCTGGTCCATCGACTATACTATCTGGTTGTAAGTCGCTGGCTAAACGTATTTTCATTATTTAAATGCTTTATTAAGACCAGCAGTACTATGTTTTACACGATCGTGTTCTTCAGCACGTTTTGCATTATTAAATCTATCTGTTGTTCCAACTAAATATCCAGTAATTCTTCTTATTCTTTCGAATTTAACTCCTTCTCCTACTTTTTTTTCGTCTGCTTTCATTTTAATTTCCTCCTATCTACCACCGCAAGTATTTAAACTTGAGTTTTTAATTCTTTCCATTGGAACGCCTTCGCCTTCCTTACGTCCACATCCTGGACAAAAATCACCTATAACACCAGTATAACCACAAACAGGGTCTCTATCTACTGGGTGATTTATAGCCCCATATCCGATACCATTATCGTGCATAACTCTGATAATTTTTTCAAAAGCATCGACATTCATTGCGGTATCACCATCTAATTCAACATAAGTAATATGTCCACCATTAGTAAAAGCATGATATGGTGCTTCTATTTGAATTTTTTTAACAGCTGAAATATTATAATAAACAGGCACATGGAATGAGTTTGTGTAGTATTCTCTATCGGTAACTCCTTTGATTTTTCCATAAATTGCTTTATCGATATTAGTAAATCTTCCTGATAATCCTTCAGCTGGAGTTGCAATTAAAGAAAAATTTAGATTGTATTCTTTGGCGTATTCGTCAATTTTATTTCTCATGAAACCAATAATTTTTAAACCTAATTTTTGGGCTTCTTCGCTTTCACCGTGATGTTTTCCAATTAATGCTTTTAAGCATTCAGCTAAACCAATGAAACCAATAGTTAAAGTTCCATGTTTTAAGACTTTTCTTAATCTATCATTTGGTTTTAATTTTTCACTATCTATCCACACACCTTGTCCAAGTAAGAATGGAAAATTATATATTCTTTTTGAACACTGTATTTCAAATCTTTCTAATAATTGATCTTTAACTAAATCCATTAGTTCTTCCAATTCTTTAAAGAAACCATCTAAATCAGTTTCGCCACTTACAATTCCATGTTTAATTCCAAGTCTAGGTAAGTTAATTGATGTGAATGAAAGGTTACCTCTACCTGGAGTAATTGGATAATCTGATGTAATATCTGCTAAAACTCTAGTTCGGCAGCCCATATATCCTACTTCTGTTTCATAGTCGTCTGGTTTATAATATTCTAAATTAAATGGTGCATCTATGAATGAGAAGTTTGGGAATAATCTTTTGGCTGAAACTTCACAAGCTAACTTAAATAAATCGTAGTTTGGATCTCCTTCATTATAGTTAACACCTGATTTTACTTTAAATATTGATATTGGGAATATTGGGGTTTCGTGATTACCCAAACCAGCATCAGTTGCAAGTAAGTAATTTTTCATAACCATTCTTCCTTCTGGTGAAATGTCAGTTCCAAAATTAATTGACGAAAATGGAACTTGGGCACCAGCTCTTGAATGCATTGTATTTAAGTTATGGATAAAAGCTTCCATTGCTTGATATGTTTGTCTATCTGTTTTTTCATAAGCTTTTTCATAAGCTTTTTTGAATAGCCTTTCGACCTGTTTCGAACCTTTTGTAAATGGTTCAAACATATTTAAATCAATATCGATTGTTTTTAATTTATCTATTTCTTTAGCTATTCTATCCATATTTATGTAATATTCTAAATCAGTTAAGTCTAAGTAATCATAAATTGCTTGTTTTAATTGTTTTTTAAAAGTGGCTAAAACGCCTGGAGCCATATAGTAATCAAAGGCAGGGATAGCTTGTCCACCGTGTTGATCATTTTGATTAGCTTGTATTGCGATGGCCGCTAAGGCTGTATAACTTATTATGTCTTTTGGTTGTCTTAAATAGCCATGCCCAGTTGAAAAACCATTTTTAAATAGTTTTTTTAAATCGATTTGACAACAAGTTGTTGTACCCATTGGTAAGAAATCCATATCATGAATATGAATGTCGCCATTGTCGTGAGCTTCGGCAAATTTTGGCTTCATTAAGTATGCTTTAGCAAATTCCTTTGAAACTGTTGAACCATATTGAAGCATTGTTCCCATGGCTGTATCACCATCAACATTAGCGTTTTCTCTTTTGGCATTTTCTTCATATGAGGATTTTAGTCCTAAACTTTCTAAAGCTTTTAAAAATTTGTGCTGTTTCTTTTCACCAAAAAATACTTGTCTTGAAATATTTCTTCTTTCACGGTAATCAGCAAAAGCTTTATACACATCTGGATAGCCCTGTTTTTGAAGTTCAGCTTCAATTAAATCTTGAATAGCTTCTATTTTTATTTTTTCTTCATTTTTATAATCCTTTTCAATGTGTTTGATAACGGCGTTATAAACTTTGTTAACATCTTTTTCTGAATAATGATTTTCTTCGTCCTTTTCTAAGCTGTCAAATGCTTTTTTTATAGCTATGGCAATTTTTGTACCATTCCAAGCTACTTTTTTACCACTACGTTTAACAACGGTTAAGTAATCTAATTTTTCTTCTTCAATTGTCATAAGTACCTCCCATATTTTCTAAGTTGATTATATACCAGAGCATAGGTGTAGTCAATAGAAAATGTTCGTTTTTTTTAACTTTTTTTGAAGATGTTTTACAATCCTTTGTTTTTCAATATTTTTCCAAAAATATAATTTTGCAAAATTTTACGTTTTTCATTTTTTTGAGTTTTTTCTTTTTTTGTTTTTAAACGTGTAATTGTGTTTTTACACTTGTTTTATAATATGTTTTGGGAAGTTTTATCGTTTTTTTGTTTTTTTGATTTTTTGTAAAAAATACGTTTTTTGTTTTTTTGTTTTTTTATCTTTTGCGTTTTTTTTACTTTCTGATTTTTAATATATAACAAATATAAAAGGTAGAATGTTCGCTTTTTATGTATATATTTTATCTATATAACATAAGATTGTTTGAAGGTGGTTTTAGTGAAAAAAGGTTGGCTTTTAATGATAATTGTTTTACTTTTATGTGGCTGTGAAAAAGACAAAAGCGTTGTTAGTTATATAACTACTGATAAGGGTCTTGTTTCAATTAACTATCCTGTTACAAATATAAATGTTTTAGACGATAAAATTAGTGCTTATGTAAATAGAACTTATTTTGAATTTAAAAATATGAAGTCAGACAAGACACCTGAACTTAATATTTCTTATACATATAAAGAAATAAATAGTGAAGTTATTAATGTCAGCTTAAAAAGTGAGATTATTACAGATAAGACTATAAATAAAATTAAAACTTTTACTTATAACAAATCTAATGATAAATTTTTAACTATGGAGGATGTGGTTGACGATTTAGGCGGATTAGATTATGAAATAAAAAAAGAGCTGCTTGAAAAATATCAAGATGCGGATATGGATTATTTGAGTAATGTTAGTTATGATTATTTTACGATAGATGATGAAAATTTAACTTTATATTTTAATCCGGCAGAAATAAAAAGTAAGCATGATGAACTTATATATTTAGATATTCCACTTGATAGTTTAAAATTACTGATCGACATTGATAAACAAGCAGATAATGATACTTATTTATCTATTAAAAAAAGAAATGTATCTTTAGACGATAAGGTTGTAGCTTTAACTTTTGACGATGGACCTAGTAAATATACAGATAAAATTTTGAATATTTTGAAAAAATACAATGCATGCGGGACATTCTTTTTGATCGGTAATAAAGTGGAATTTTATAGCGATGTTTTAAAAAGAATGCTTGAAGAAGGTAGTGAAATTGGTAATCATTCTTATGATCATAAATTATTAACTAGACTTTCTAAAGAAGATTTTCAAGAAGAGATAAATAAAACGCAGGAGGCTATTAAGAAAGTTACTGGTTTTACCCCTACTTTATTCAGACCAACATATGGAGGTTATACAAATGTTTTAAAAAGTTATACAGATTTAAAATTTGTTTTATGGGATGTGGATTCTAGAGACTGGCAGGTTAAATCTAAGGATAAGATTTTAAATAATATTTTGCCAAATGTAAAAAGCGGAAGTATTGTTTTAATGCACGATAATCATAAATATGCACTTGATGCTTTAGAAGATATTTTGGTTAATTTAAAAGAGCAAGGTTATAAATTTGTGACAGTGAGCGAACTTTTAGAACTTAAAAAATTAAGGGAAAGTGAATGACAAATTATAACTTAGAAGAAGCAGAACTTATTAAGGTACAAATTGGATTATCAGTAATATTACTTTTTACAACTATTATATCCATATCTTTATCTTATAATTTTTTAATGATGTTGGAGAAAAAGGAGCCTATTTATAACGACAAAGATAGCTATAATATTTTACTTTTTAATAGAGGTTTAATGTTTATTGTAGCTTTAATGTTTATTTATATTAATATTAGAGATAAGCGAGTTAAGGAAAAATATAGACTTGAAGATGAATTTGCAGATTTACAAATATGGGCGAGTGTGTTTAGTTTTTTTGCAGCTTTAATTGTACTTTATGTTGGAATTAATTCTGGGAACAATTTGATTAGTGAAGAAAATCCTACTATTTAGGTAGTGTTCTTCAAAGATTGCCAATTTTTTTAAAAAGTGTAAAGAAAAAAAGTCTTATTTGACTTTAATTTTTTCCGGTTTTTTCGAATCAGCATTATCTTTATAAAACATGGCGGCTAAATTTTGTTTTAATTTATTTAATATTAATTTAGGTTTTCGTAGTATGCTTTTTGGGAAATTAACATATTTTAAATTAATTAAACCTTCTAAATCACAATCAAGACCGAAGTTTAAATTTCCACAAACGACACTTAAATTTTCTAATCCTTTTGTATCTTTTAATTTAGGTATATATAAATTATCCCCAACATAATTTAGGTTCTCTAAGCCACTCGCATCTGTTACATTAAAAAGAGAAAAATCCCCACCTACAATTTTTAAGTTGTTTAAATTAGGATGATATATTTCTCGTGAGCTGATATCTCCCCACACTTCTTCAAGATTATTTAAACCAATACTACTGCTTTGATCATCTATATATATATCACCTATAACAATTTTTAAATTAAGTAATGATTCTAGGTATTGTTCTAATTCTTTACTTCCATCATCTTGAGTCATTTCTATAAGTTTTTTATTAAGCTGTTCTTCTAAATCATGATCATGTATAAAAGGTAATGATGATCTATTGATACAGTTAATGGCGTCCTTAATTTCATATGAACTCATAGAAGATATGGTGTCAAAATTTTCCGCTAATAAACTATAAATGGCTACAGATTTTTTAAAATCATTTAAATTTAAGTGTCCATAAAAAACCTTGCATTTTTTAGTAACTAGGTCACAATAATTAAATCCAATTTCTTCAGGTAAACAACCATAAATTTCAGCTAAATCTTCGGCTATATTTCTTGTTTTAACAATTGGTTTGATTTTTTTATCGTGCACTTTTTTTATATTTGATAAATTTGCACTAAATTTGGTGTAATCAAAATAGTCAGTTATTTTAAATAACCCATAAACAAATTTTAATTCATCAGTTGTAAGTTCACCATTAAATTGTTTAAATACATGGGTTTCCAATTTTATAAATCTTTTTAATGCATCTAATTCTTTTTCATTCAAAGTTTTAAATTTATCATATTCTCCTATGTAAGATGCCAAACTTCTTTTTTCTTGTTCATCATTCGCTTGTTGTAATACTTTTTCTAAATCATAATTTCCCATATTTTTCCCACTTTCTTAAAAATTTGTGTTTTATTATATACAAAAATTTATAAAAGTCAAATTCTACTATTTAGGTCACTTTATACAAAGATTGCCAATTTTTTAAAAAGTGTCAAGAAAAAGAAGGCATTATTTTGCTTCCTCTGTTACTCTTGTTTCTCTAATTACAACTACTTTGATTGTTCCTGGATACTGAAGTGTCTCTTCTATTTTATTTTTAATTTCTCTAGCAATTTTATGACTTTCTAAATCATCTACTTCTTCTGGTTTAACGATAACTCTAAGTTCTCTACCAGCACCTACAGCATAAGTTTTTTCAACACCTTCAACATCGTCGCCTATTTGTTCAAGTTCAGTTAATCTTTTAATATAATTTTCTAAAGAATCATTTCTAGCACCCGGTCTTGAAGCAGACAAGGTATCGGCAATAGCTACAAGAGTACTGATAATACTTGTTGGCTCAGTATCACCATGGTGTGATTCAATCGCATTAATTACTATATCGTTTTCACCATATTTTCTAGCTAGGTTAGCTCCTAGTTCAACATGACTACCTTCAACTTCATGATCTATAGCTTTTCCAATGTCATGAAGTAGACCTGCTCTTTTAGCTAAAGTTATATTTTCTCCTAACTCACCAGCTAAAAGTCCAGCTAAATTAGCTACTTCTAATGAATGTTTTAAGGCATTTTGTCCATAACTTGTTCTAAACTTTAATTTACCAATGGTTTCAACTAATTCTGGATCCATTTTAGTAATACCTAATTCAAATAAAGCATTATTACCAATTTCAATTAGCTGAGCTTTCATTTCTTTGACTGTTTTGTCATAAACCTCTTCGATACGGCTAGGGTGGATACGACCATCTTTAATTAAAGTTTCTAGTGTTAATCTAGCTATTTCTCTTCTATAAGGGTCAAAGCTAGATAGAACTAAAGCTTCTGGAGTATCGTCAATAATTAAATCAACTCCTGTTACAGCTTCAATTGTTCTGATGTTTCTTCCTTCTCTACCAATTATTCTTCCTTTCATTTCGTCATTTGGTAAAGTAACTACAGTAACTGTTTGTTCTCCAGCTATATCAGCAGCATATCTTTGCATAGTTCCAACTAACATTTCTTTAGAACTTTTATCTGCTTGAAGTTTTGCTTCAGCTTCACGGTCTTTGATATATGAAGTTATTTCTAAATTCATCATATCTTCAACTTTTTTCATTATTAGTTCTTTTGCTTGTTTTTTGGTGTATCCAGCAATTTTCTCTAATAATTTTAATTGTTCATTTTTCGTTTCTTCTAACTCCATTTGCTTTTCTTGAATTTCTTTTTGCTTAAGTATCAAACCTTGTTCTTTGTCTTCTAACATTTGTTCACGATTTTGGAGAGTTTGGTCACGACGATCCATACTTTCTTCACGGGCAAGAAGACGTTCTTCGGAGTCTTTAATTTCTTGTTTTTTTTCTTTTGTCTCTTTATCTAATTCAACTTTTAATCTATGATTTTCCTCTTTAGCTTCTAATATACTATCTCTTTTTAGTTTGTCTGCTTCTTTTTTTGCATTATCAAGCAAGCTTTGAACTTTTTTAGAAGCGTTCATTAGTTTAATAGAATTTAAAATTATCATAAAGATAATACCAACAAAAAGGCCAATTAAGATCAGCAATATGGAGAAAACAATATTATTCATATTTAACCTCCATATGGGAATCCTTTCCCTAATTATATTGTAAAGGTAATAAGTTGATAAGTCAAGCAAAATAATTTATGTGTATTTCACGTTACTTGTTTTTGAATTAATTTTATGTTATAGTGTATATAGATGAGAGATTTCTCATATAATAAAAAGGGAACATTCAGTTTTTCCTAGTTGAATGTCTACCCAATATTTGGCCTATAGGCACTTATTCGAAGACACTTATTCTAATGAATGAGTGTCACTTTTTTATAACAATTATTAAAAAAATAATTAGAAATAAAATGATA
>CALVII010000024.1 GCA_944329465.1 uncultured Bacilli bacterium
GAAGCATTTGCTAACGCACTGCTTCCTAATTAATATTTTTTACGACTTTTTGGTCTCACATCATTGACAACTACACAAAATGCTTTTTTAATGTATATAAAACGTAAAAATTTATTTTATATCTTGTTTTAACTTGTATAGTATATTTAAAGCTTCCATAGGAGTTATTTCTAAAGGTTCTATTTTTTCTAGCTCTTCTTCTACTTTAGATTTTTTAGGCATAAGATCGTCTATCGGTAAAGCCTCTTGGATTTTGATATCTCTTTTATTTTCTTTGTTTTCGTAAACTTTTAAAATGTCCGAGGCTCTTTTGATAACTGATTCTGGGAGATTGGCAAGTTTAGCAACATGAATACCATAACTTTTATCGACACTGCCTTTTTTAATTTTATGGAGGAAGGTTATCTTTCCGTCTTCTTCATAAGCTGAAACATGGATATTTTTTAAATGTTTTAGGGTTTTATCCAAATCGGTTAATTCGTGATAGTGAGTTGAGAAAAAAGTTTTACCTTTTATATTTTGGTGGATATATTCTATAATACCTTGAGCTAAAGACATACCATCAAAGGTGGCAGTACCTCTACCTAATTCATCAAATAATAGTAAACTTTTATCAGTGGCTGATGTGATGGCATTAGCTGCTTCGGTCATTTCAACCATGAAGGTAGATTCACCACTAACTAAATCGTCTGAAGCTCCAATTCGTGTATAAATGGCATCAAAAATAGGTAATTTGGCTTCTGTAGCCGGCACAAAAGAACCTATTTGAGCCATGATGGCAATAATAGCCATTTGTCTCATATATGTAGATTTACCGGCCATATTAGGTCCTGTAATTAATAAGATATTAGTATCTTTATCCATAATGATATCATTGGTGACAAATTCACTGGTAATTACTTTTTCTACAACTGGATGGCGTGAATCTTTAATATATATTTCGTTCTCGGTTATCTTTGGCCTTACATAATTATTAGTATCAGCGATGGTAGCAAATGACTGTAAAACATCTATTTCACTAATAATTTTAGCGGTTTCTTGAAGTTTAGTTATATAGGTTTTAACTTCGTCTCTGATTTCACAAAATAAATTATATTCAAGTTCAATAATTTTTTCTTCAGCATTTAATATTAGAGCTTCCTTCTCTTTTAAAATTGGACTTATATATCTTTCGGCATTGGCTAGGGTTTGTTTTCTTTGATATCCCCAACTATCTTGAACTAAACTTACATTACCTTTGCTTATTTCAATATAATAACCAAAGACTCTATTATAACCAACTTTTAAATTTTTAATGCCGGTTTTATTTCTCTCTTCTTGTTCAAATTTGGCAACAAAATCTTTGCCACCTTTTCTTAGGCTTTTAAGTTCGTCTAATTCTTTATTATATCCTTCTTTAATTAGATAACCTTCTTTAGTGGTGACTGGAGGATTTTCATAAATACTTTTTTCAAGTAAATTATATAAATTAGAAAAATCCTCTATTTTTTTATGATAATTTATTTTTTCTAAAATCTTTTCAATATTTGGCAATACTTTAAGCGAAGCTTTTAATTGAAGAAGATCTTTACCATTCGCATTACCAAAGGCTATTTTACCACTTAGTCTTTCTAAATCATAAACTTCGGTTAAATACTTTTCTAAATCACTTTTATAGATAAACTCTTTAAGTAAAGTATCGACGATGTCATATCTTTTTTCTATTTCTTTTTTATTAACTAAAGGGTTTAACAAATAATTTTTAAGTAAACGTGCACCCATAGCAGTTTTGGTTTTATCTAAAAGCCAAATTAAAGAATAATTTCTTTGTTTTAACCTCAATGTTTCGGTTAGTTCTAAATTTCTTTTGGTATGAACATCCATTTTAAGATGGTCTTTAGTTTCTCTTATTTGTAATTTTTGTAGGTGTGATAAATCTCTTTTTTGATTGTGGATAATATAGGCAATTAGATGTTTAATGGCATGAATATATCTTTGGTCGATAATATCTTCATATATATATGAATATTCTTCTGAAGTTTCATCGGTAATAGTTAAGGTTAAATGAAACTGGTTTTTTAAAATAGAATAAATGTCTTTATCGGTTTTACTATCTAATATTACTTCTTTTACTCCTAGATTTATTATTTCTGAGACAACTTTAGTTTTGTTATGTTCCAATAAAAAAGCATATATTTCACCGGTTGAAACATCGGCATAACTGATAGCATAACCGTGTTTAAAATCAGTTATAGAGGCAATAAAGTTAAAATCGTCGGCTTTTAAGGCTTCACTATCCATGATAGTACCTGAACTTATTATTTGAACAATTCCTCTTTTAACTATTCCTTTTACTCCTTTTGGATCTTCTAATTGTTCTACAATACCTATTTTATGACCGTTTTCGATTAATTTATCAATATAAGTTGATGCGGCATGATAAGGAATGCCACACATGGGAATTCTTTCTTCTAAACCAGCTGATTTACCAGTTAAAGTAAGTTCTAGTTCATGACTCACTTTAACTGCATCGTCAAAAAACATTTCGTAAAAATCACCTAATCTAAAAAAGATAATTAGGTCTTCATTTTGATTTTTTATTTCCAAATATTGTTTCATCATCGGAGTTACTTTATTTATATCTACATCTTTTCTTTCCATTAATAATCACTTCCATTTTATGTTATATTATAACATCCAGTAATTTTAAATTCAAGAAAGTAACGATATTTTCGGATTTTAAGAAAAAGAAAAATAAGCTTTTAATACTTATTTTAAATCTTAGACAGCAATTTATAAAATTACCTATTTTTTAAATGTTTTAAAGTTTCTCTATCTTAATGCTTCTATTTCTTTTTTTAGATAAACCAGTAGCATTCATAATAATATCTAAATTGACTTTCTGGTTTAATAGTTTTTAGCAATACTTAAAGATTTTTTCTTTCTCCAATTTGTTCTCCACGTTTTTCGCTGGCTTGCTCACCCTCGGTTTTTGCTTCAAAAATTAATGTCTTAATTAACTTTTTTATTTTCCTCTTAGGACGTCATAAAAGCTGTAAACTAATGTTTATTTATTCAAATGATTAAAATGACGATTTGAGTACTATTTTTTATATAATTTAGTTTTTTTGTCTATACCAATTTAGGTAATTTGGTTTATTTTTCTCTTTCGTTTTGCCAGTTTTATAGTTTTTTATTTTTTTTGCAAATATTTTAAAGCTTCGTCAAAGGTGGCGATAGGAACTAGGTCGATATCATAACCCTTTTCTTTTTTTATTTTTTTAGCTTCGTTATAATTTTCACCTTTTGGAACCAAAAATACATCGGCTCCTTTATTTACAGCTCCTATTAATTTATATTTAATACCACTTATTTCACCGACATTGCCATCTACATCAATAGTTCCTGTTCCAACGATCTTTTTCCCACCAGTTAGGTCTATTTCATTTAAATGGCTATAGATAGTGAGAGTAAGCATAAGACCACCAGAAGAACCTGATTCTCTATTTTCAAAATCAAATTTGACTTCTTTATTTGATTTTACATCAAATGTTTCAGTGATGACAGCTCCAACTTTAGGAGTGTTTTCAACATTTATTAAAGTGGCTTTCCTTTTTTTACTATTGCCTTTAATATCTTTAACATAAATAGTTACTTTATCTTTTACTTTTTTAGAGGCAATATAGTCTAATAAATTTTTTTTGCCTGTTATTTTTTGATTATCTATTTTTAATATTTGATCACCTATTTTTAAATCAGTTTTAGCTAGTTTATCAACATAAGTTACATAAACTTTATTATTTTTTATTTCATAGGCGATATCAGAATGTTTATAGGCAACTAGTAAGGCGGTATCGTTAGCTTCTTCTAAAAGCATTTTGTTTCTATAGTTTTTTTCTTCAATGGTTTCATTATCGTTTTTAACTTCCTCTTCTTTTTCTAAATCCCACTCATCATTAATCAAAGAAATTAACATAGTTGGAATAGTTGCATGAATTTCAGAGACGTAAGCCATGTTTAAACTTCCAGACATTTTAAAATTCTCTTTGGTTTTTACTTTATCTTCTGTATTGATAAGGCCACCTGGTGCGGATATATAGTAAGGTAGCTCAACTAGGAAGAGAGCTAAAATTAAAATATAAACAATTATAACTTTATAGTATTCTTTTAAATATTTTCTAATATTATTAAATAGGGTTTTCATCTTTATTTTCCTTTCTTTAATAGATTTATTTAAATGCAGGTGAAATTATGAAAAAAATGACTAGTGTTTTTATTATGATTGTCTTAGTTTTTACGGGATATGAAATACTTACCGAATCAGAAAGTATCTTAAATTCGGTAGATTTTTCACTAAATATTTTTAAAAACAATATTTTCCCCTCTTTATTTCCATTTTTTGTGCTTTCAAATATTTTGATTAAATGTGGTATGCCGGAATTTATGGGTAATTTATTTAAAGGAATTATGAATAAATTTTTTAAAATAAAAGGGGTTTGTGCATTTATCTTTTTCATGAGTATTATATCAGGAAATCCAGCGAATGCAAAATACACGAGAGAACTTTACAAAGATGGAAAAATTGATAAATATGAAGCCACTAAAATTTTATGTTTCACCTGTTTTTCTAATCCCCTATTTATTTTAGGGACAGTTTCAATTTTGTTTTTAAACAATAAGGAGGTTGGCGGACTTATTTTATTTTGTCATTATGTGGGTAATTTATTTATAGGATTTGGCATGAGAAGTTACCACCCTAGTAAAAAAGAATATGAGAAGACCTGTTTTAAAAAAGCGGTAGATGCGATGCATGAAAAAAGAATCAGTAATACCGGAAGTTTTGGCGAAGTTATTACTAATTCTTTAATTAGTAGTATCAATACTTTACTTTTGATATTAGGAGTTATTACAACTTGTCTAGTTTTGACAACTATTATAGATAATAATTTGAATTTAGATAGTGTTATAGGCAGTGTAATAAATGGTTTTATCGAAATGACTCAAGGACTCAAATATATCAGTTTAGAAGCTATTCCTTTAAAGTTAAAATGCATTTTAACGGTAATGATTTTATCTTTTGGAGGGCTTTCTGTGCATATGCAGATAATGAGTATACTTAGTGATACTGACATCAAATATTTACCCTTTTTATGTGCGAGAATTTGTCATGCGGTAATTTCTTCAATTTTGACGTATATACTTTTTGATTTTTGGATTAACTAATAATAATATGTGACATCATAATCATAATCTTTTTTTAAATTTCCACTAGTTAAAGTCATTTGGAAATATAAATAACAGTTAGTGTTTGAAGAATCACAAGATGTTTCGATGTTATGATTTTTTATACTAACGGTGTCGGGCATTGCAAATTTCTGGCCGTTTATGGTGACAGTATTACCACTTATTTGAAGAGTTTTGCCGCCAATAGTACAAGTAGAGGTAGAGCAAGTTGCGGTCCCTCCAGAATCTAAGAGCAAAGTTTTAATATTTTTAGAGATAATACTAGATTTTTGTTGGATAGCTGTTTTTACACTAGTATCAGCAAATGTATCCTTAACTTCAATCAATACCTCAAATAAGAATACAGTAATAACCATAGTTAAAGCAAATGAGGCAAGTAGTTCAATTACTGTAAAACCTTTATTATTCATTTGTTTTACCTCCTATCCTATTTTATATGGATTATCTTTTGTTCCATCACCAGTTAGAGTTATATCAGCTGTTAGATATAAAGATGGGAAAACGTTCCTGCTAGAACCCACATTATCATAATCATAGGCAAGTCCACCATTATATACATAAATTGGACTAAAGGAATTATTAGCATTAGAAATGGTCCACCAATAATTACCTAAGTCATTTAACCAGTTGGTTTGAAGGCATGTGGTGGCATTATTATTTATTAAAGAGAAAGACCCACATTGATTTAGGTTATTGTTTGTTCTTATATATTCGCTCGCTGTTATCAAACCTATTTTACCATCAAAAGTTACACTTTTTTCAGAGTTTATTTGTGCATATAGATCGTTATTGTTAAATTCAGCTATTCCTGCTGGCCAGTTATGAGATATTATTTTATCAGCGTTAACACTTATTTCGTTTATGTATTCGCTATTTAAATAGGTATTTAAAGAAGCTGGGGTATCCCAGGATCTAGTTTTAATTGAATCCCAAGCCATGTTTCCTATGCTTTCATTTTTTATTATTTGTAAGGAACCGCCTTGATTTATAGAAACTATTCTCCACGTTTCATTGTTAAATGTTATATAGTTATTTGGATTTTTTCCTTTATAAAAGTATCTATCTGTTTCACTAGTATCTTTATATAAACCATCACCAGTTTCGGCTATTTCTATTTCTTTACCACCTACTAATATACTATTTACTTCTGGTGGGGTTTCTTCCACATAATATATTTGGTTATCCATAGCAATAGTGGCATATGTACCATTATCAAATTCAGCAAATAATCTCCCTTTATTTTGAACAACGTTTGTTTCTACTTTCATTATGAAATCACGTAATTTTTGGTTTATATTATTATCTTCTTTTGTTGATATATATTTTTTTATAACACTTATATCAGAATATGTATAAATTATGGTTTTAGCATCCATCTTATTAATGAGATTATCACAAAAAGAATCTATTATTCCCGCATCCATATTACAACTACCATTTTTATAAACTATAACATACGGTTTAGAAGAGGTTAACTGAGTTGATAGGTTATAGTTATTGGCCTGAAGGTAATTAGCAACTGAAGATAGATCATAAAGTGATTCGACATTATTATAATTATAACTATTTTTGTAATTGGTTGTTAAATTACTGAACTGAATATAAAGCAGGATTAAGACAGTTAAAACAAAAGTTGAAACAACCAATGATTCCGCAAGTAAAAAACCCCTATTATCTTTTTTCATGCTTTTTTGCTCCTTTGCAATTGTTTTTATCTTAAATCTATTATATAATATATCTAGGATAAAATCTAGTCCTAAAAAATAAAAGTAAGAAAGGTGGGCTAATATATGATGAAAACGTTCGACTTTGCAAAAGTCCCAATAGTTGATATCATAAATGAAATTTTAGTTGATGCTTCAAAAAGAGGAGCAAGTGATATTCACTTTGATCCTTATGAAGATCATTTGCTTATTAGAATTAGAATTGATGGAGTTTTAATGGATTATGCATCTGTTCCTGATGCATACCGCGATTATTTAATAACGCGAATTAAGACGATTGCTAAAATGAATATTACGGAATCAAGATTGCCACAAGATGGAGCTATTAAAGAGACTTTGGATGGTATTGATTTAGATTTGCGTGTTTCTTCTTTACCGGTTAGTACTGGAGAAAAAATAGTTATACGTATTTTGGATTATACTAGAAGTATGGCCGGACTTAATGAGCTTGGTTTTAGTGAAGAAAATTATAAGAAGGTTTTAGAAATGATTAGTGTTCCAAATGGTATTATATTGGTTACCGGAGCAACTGGTACTGGTAAATCTACAACAGTTTACTCTATTTTACAACACTTAAATACTTCAGCAACCAACATTATTACGGTTGAAGATCCAATTGAAATGGATATTACAGGAGTTAACCAAGTTCAAACAAATCCGAAAATTGGTCTTACTTTTGCGACAGCTCTACGTTCTATTTTAAGACAAGATCCGAACATTATTATGATTGGTGAGATTCGTGATACTGAAACGGCAAAGATAGCGGTTCGAGCTTCAATTACTGGACACTTAGTATTATCTACTTTACATACCAATACCGCTTTAAATACCATCGAAAGATTAATCGATATGGATGTTCAAAGATATTTGCTGGCCTCTGCTTTAGAGGGAGTTGTTTCTCAAAAATTAGCAAGGCAATTGTGTCCTCACTGTAAAGTAAAAAGAAAAACAAGTGAATATGAAAAAATGGTTTTTAGAAATGTTTTAAATAAAGATGTCAAGGAAATATACGATACTGAAGGCTGCGAACACTGCCATGATGGATATAGTGGACGTATTGCAATACATGAGGTACTTAGAATTAATCAAGATATTCGTGACGCTTTAAGTAACGGCAAACCCAAGGAGGAAATTAGAAGACTTGTTTATGGAACTGGTCACGTTATTACAATGCTTCAAGATGGACTTGAAAAAGTTATTCAAGGTAAAACCACTTTTGAAGAAATTCTTAAACTAATTGAACTTGAAGATGATGATAAAATCAATTCAAACGACGAATTAAGAGAGGCAATTTTAGAGAAAAAAGAAGAGTTAGTGGCTGAAGAACGACAAGAGGGAGAATATTTAGGTAACCGCGAAGAAAACGATGTTATTCCGAAAAGTGTTTATGGTGATGGTATTGAGAGTTTAGATATTTAAAAAAACATAGCTTAATTTTGAGCTATGTTTTCATATTCGTTAATTACTTTAGCGGTTACATCTTTTAAATTTCCTTTTGTAACGGCGGTTATAGTTCTCGTTTCGTTCGGTTTTAATGGTTCGCCTATATTACCGCGTAAGGTTATGACTTCATTTCCATCTTTGTCTTTTAAAACAATATTTACATCACTGATTTTACTATCTGTTTGAGTGATGTTGGTGACATCGGCAGAAAAAGTACTATAACCATTTTCGGCAATTAAAGAAATATTGGTAAATTTTAATCCTTCATAAGTTTCTTCTTTGATAACATCTGCTTTAGTATTAGCGGTTATTTTTTCACCTTCTTTAATAGCTAATTTTTCTTTATCAAATCCAAATGACATAACTAGTCCGATTACTAAAGCAATTATAGCGACTAAGAAAAGTAATAAAATCATTTTGTATTTTTTTATGAATTTTAGAACATCTTCTTTAGTTACTCTTTTCATTTAATCCCCTACTTTCTTAATATTATTATAATTTATTTTGGGGATAATTTCAACTATAAATATGGTTTTAATTTTTCTATATATTCCTCACCAAACTTTTTTAAAGATTTGGCTAAATCTATTACTTTTTTATCAGCAGTTTTTTCGTAATTTTCAATATGTTTTGTTAGTCCTAAATTTCCCATGGTTAATCCTTGAATTAACATATCAGCAATATTTGAATCACTGTTGTCATTCATCATTTCTTTATTAATACTCATTTTTGACATGGTTTTAGCCATTATTCCTATAGGTTTTGCTTTTAAATCTTGTTTATTTAAAAGCTTTTCTGTTTCTTTAGAATATTTTTCGTAATTTTTTTCTATTTCTGGCAATATTTTTTTTATCTTGTTATCTTTATCTTTAATAGCATTTATTAAATCTTTGGTACTTTGCATACCCATATTACTAGTTTGATAAATATATTCTAGTATTTCTTCATTTTCATTCATTTTATCATTCCTTTCATATTTATTATGTGTGAAGTTAATTTTTTTATACAAAAAAAGCTACTTTTCATAAGTAACTGTTATTATGCATGGTTTAGTTTCTTTTCGGTTTCTAGTTATTTCTATTTTATTATCTTTAATTACTATTTTGTAATCTTTTAATTTAGAATAATTATTATTTATTTTTTCCTTTAGTTTTTCAAAAAATAAATTATCCATGATATGGGTATTAAAGTGTCTTATAAAACCCGTTTGAAAAACATATATATCCATAGCAAGTGTTTTTTCATTATCAATTTTTTTATTTATGAATTTAATAAGTCCACCTGTTACTCTACCATCTGATGATATTTGATCAATATATTCTATAGTTAAGTTAATTACTTTATCCATTTTTCCCTCTCTTAAAACAATTTTTTTCATGAGAATTAATGATGCCGGTGGCTTGCAGGTAGGCATATATTATAGTTGTTCCCACAAAGGTCATACCTCTTTTTTTTAAATCGTTTGATATTTTATCAGATAATTCTGATGAAGTTTTATTTATTTCATATATTACTTTATTATTTGTAAAAGACCAAATATAGTTTGAAAATGAGCCATATTCATTTTGAATTTGTTTAAAGATTTTAGCGTTTTTAATTGAAGATCTTATTTTTAATTCATTTCTAATGATACCTTTATTTGCTTTTAACGCTTTGATTTTATTTTCATCATAGTTTATTATTTTGTTTATATCAAAGTTATCATAAGCTTTTCTAAAATTTTCTCTTTTATTTAAAATGCATTCCCAGGAAAGTCCAGCTTGGAATGATTCTAATATTAAAAGTTCAAATAGCTTTTTATCATCATATATTGGGACTCCCCACTCTTTGTCATGATATTTGATATATAAAGGGTTATTTAAATTACACCAGCTACATCTATTCATAATACACCTTCTAATTTTAGTAATTTTATTTTGTTTTCTATTCCCCCACTATAACCTGTTAGTTTATTATTCGCCCCTATTACTCTATGGCAAGGAATAATAATAGGAATTGGGTTATGGCCTATGGCACTTCCTACGGCTCTATATGCTTTGGGTTTGTTTAGTTTTTCAGCTATTTCTTTATAAGTAATGGTTTTTCCATAAGGAATAGTTTTTAAAACATTCCAAATTTCTTTTTGAAATATAGTTCCTTTGGGATTTATATTTAACTCATTTATATTAGGATTTTGTCCTTTAAAATATTTATCTAACCAGTTTTTTGTTTGAGTAAATATTTTTAAGTCTTTTTCTATAGCTTTTGGTTTTAAATTTTCATAAAATCTATCATTTTCAAATAAAATATAATTTAAAGTATCTTTATCACTTATTAAAGTAAGTATACCTAAAGGAGATTTATAATATGATTTATATAACATTTTACACTCTTAATTTAAAAGTTTTAGGTGCTTTTTTATAAACTAAAATTAAAGATACTAAAGAATATACTATACTAAAAATGATAGTAGCTAGGCCAAAATAGAATGTTGGAAGTTTTTCACCAATGAAGAAGTAGCATACAAAATAAGTTAAACCTTGAACTACTGAATAAGTACTACTTTTCATTTCCGTATTTACATTATAGGGCTGTAATAGATAATACATGACTAAATAGTGAACTGAGAAAAATATACTCATAGCTATAATTGAGGTAAATAAGATTATATAGTTTAATTTTTCTATGGTTCCTCCTGATATATATAAAAGGAGTGTTAATCCTGCTCCAATTAAAATAGCAGGAATTAAGTTTATTAATATTAATGTTTTTAGTCTTTCTTTAAATACGCCTAAAATAACTTTTGGAGTTCTATATATACGGTATGTAAGCATACTATGGTCGCAGTTCATAAACATGGCCTGCGTTACAGTAGTACCCCTATTTAAAATATACATTACAAAAACAAAGTATGGCAAATATATTAATAATAAATCATTTACTCTTTTAGCAATATCTTTGTTTTTTAAAACAACAATAGTTAAAATAGCAAAAATACCAATTATGACCATAGACTGTTTTTTGACAGCTTTTGTTAATATTTTACTATGTCTTTTGACAAATAGTTCGTGAAAATAGGCAAAACCATGTTTATTACTTGTGAATGATTTTTCTAACTCTATTTGTTTAGAGGCATTTTCTTTAATTGTTTGGTTACTTTTCGCATTTTCTGTAGCATAAACGTTTTCATTAGTTAAAATTTGTTTATATATTTGTTTATATTTATCAAATGAGTTTATTATTTTGATAGATAAAATACCTAAAATTAAACTAATGATAAAACAGATTAGGAAAATAGTTTGATTAATAACTATACCTATATAAGGAAGTCCATAAGCAAGTAAAAGTAAGATGAAGATTACTATCCAAGTAAATTTTTCTAATTTATTTTCATTTTTAGCTATTTTAGTTTTTTTATAGTCTATTAAAACGTAGGCGCTGAAAATCATTTTGACCATGACGACATAAATAGGCATAATTATACATATATATAGTGGTATTTTAGATAATAGTCCAAAGATTATAGTAAATGGCATAAAGCCAATAAATGTTTTTATCATGGAATAAATATAGTTAGAAATAGTATATTTTTTGGCATCCATATTCATGATTATCATGGCATAGTATTTATCTTTTGTAGGGTTAAACATATAGGTGTTCATGATGCCACCAATAATAGTTAGAAATAAAAATATATGAATAAATGTATTTGCACTTTCTAATTTAAAAACTGGTAACATGGATGTGATACAAAAGAAAATATATAAGAGTTTACCTAAGAATATACTGCCTATCTCCATAAGTATACTGATTATATTACCAATTATTTTTAAAGCTTTATTTTTATATAAACTATCTTTTAGTATTTTTCTTATAATTGGCAATTGTTTAATAGAATAAATGACACTATTAACACGGTAAGTGTTTTTTAATTTAAAAGATGTAATGAATGTGTCTAACATATTATTCCTCTTTTAGAGCCTCGATTATTTTATTTTTGAAACTTTGAGTATCTTCTTTGTCATTTTCTATTTCAGTAAGTACGCCTTTGTTTAAAATAACTATTTCATCACATAAATCTAAAGCAAGTTCCATAATATGGGTTGAGAAAATAATTATATGGTCTTTTTTTATGTCTTTAAATAATTGTTTCATTTCTTCCTGGGCGACAACATCAAGTGAGGTTAATGGTTCATCTAAAAGTAAGATGTCTGGTGAGGCAATAATATTGACAAGCATCTGCATTTTATTTTTCATACCATGAGAGTAATCTTTCATTAGTTTATCTCTATCTTCTTTTTCTATTTGAACAAAATCAAAATATTCATCAGTTGTTTTTTTGTTTTTTATTCTTTTTTCATTTATTTCGATAAAGAATTTTAAAAATTCTCTTCCTGTTAAAAATTCTGGAACATTAGGGGTTGATAAAACATAACCAATATCTTCTGGTTTTATATTTCTATCAGATCCATCATTTATGTAAAACTCTCCCCCATCTAAGTCTAAATCTTCATTTAAACAGTTGAATAAGGTTGTTTTACCAGCTCCATTTCTTCCTAATAAGCCGTATATTTTTCCTTTTTCAAATTCAAAGTTTATGTCTTTTAAAACTTCTTTTTTTTCAAAATTTTTCTTTAAATGTTTAATAACTAACTTCATGTTTTTCTCTCCTTCAACATCTATTTCATTATACATTATGAATATATTATTTGACAATAATTTTAGAAAGAAAAAATTCTAGACTAGAATTCTAGAACTTTAATTAAAACTATTTTCATAAATATCTAAAAAACTACTGATGAATCTTGCTTGCTCTTTATCTTTTTTAGAGCCTTTTGTTACTTGCCATCCATAGGTTTTATAACCTTTATAGGTGAAATTAGAAAGAGGTGGCAGATTAAATTCTTTTTGAATTAATTTTATACCATTTTTATATTTTTTCTTTAATGTTTTAAAGGCTTTTTTAGGATTTTTAAAGACAGCCATGCCATATTTATTAGCGCCTATATCAAAATCTTTATCTATTTTACCAAATTTATTAATATCAACATTACCCTTAATATTACCTTCGTTTTGAATATAAATTTGTGTATATTTTAAGTCATCATCATAGATAAAACCATATTCTACAAGTAACATTTTTCCTATGACAAAAATTAATAATATAAGCAATATAAGTGTAACTAGTATAAATGTTTTCTTTTTACTTTTAATTATATTATTTATTTTTAATAAATTTAAAAGATTATTTTCTGATTTTTTTTTAATATCTTTTTCTTTTATTTTTTCGCCAGCAAAAAGTTCATTTAAAGTGATTCCTAAAATGTCACATAAATCTTTCATAATGGAAATATCTGGCATACTTTTGCCGTTTTCCCATTTACTGACGGCTTTAGCTGATACTCCTAATTTTTCGCCAAGCACACTTTGAGTTAATCCTTTTTCTTTTCGGCACTTTGCAATAAACATTCCAATTTTTTCTTGATTCATAATTTTGTCTCCTTTTGCCTACATTATAAAACACTTTGGAGATTTTGAACACCTACTGGTGGTAGAGTTTTAATAATTTTAACAAAAAGTGATTATAAATTATTGTAATAAGTGTCATCATTTGTTATACTTGTTTCAAGGAACATTTAATAGAGTTGGTGCGACCTTCTAAAAAAAGGAGGTGATGTTTATGCCTAAAAGAGAGAGATTTCTTTTTGACATAATATTCCTTCTATTTATCTTAATATTTATTATGTTATCTAAATAGAAAACAGCACCTAACTCATTTGCTTCAATGATTTAGGTGCACCTAAACAATGGGTTGCATTCAACATTGCGGTATTGAATGTTCCTTTTTATTATATGAGATTTCTCCCATCTATATACATTTTAACATAAATTTAACTTTATAGCAAATTTAAAATTTAACAAAAAGTGATTATAAATTATTGTAATTGGTGTTATGGTTTGTTATACTTATTTTAAGGAATATTCAATAGTTGGGTGGCTGCCAATCTTCTATTTAGAAGGGAGGCGGGATAGTATGACTAAGAAAGATTTTTTAATTTTTTCTTTAATTTTACTTATCTTTTTCCTGGTATTTTTACTTTACAAAGTATTAATATAATGAAAAGCCACCTAACACATCTGTGATTAGGTGGCAAACCAAATTACTTGGCACCATCCAACATGGGATTATTGAATGTTCCTTTTTATTATATGAGATTTCTCTCATCTATATACATTTTAGCATAAATTTAACTTTATAGCAAATTCAAGTTTTAACAAAAAGTGATGTAACTC
>CALVII010000025.1 GCA_944329465.1 uncultured Bacilli bacterium
TCTAAAACCTTAAAAGTGACATATCAAAAAGGTGAGAACATAGAAAGTATTGGCAAAGTAGAAGACTCATGTAATATTTATAATAATGAAACATCATGTGAAATTACTTTACCCGAGATAACTCCATCACTTGGATATGCTATAGATGGATGGTATGAAGATACAGCTAAAGTTGGAACCCAAGGCGACCAATATAAATTAGATAATAATAAAACTTTAATTTCTAAAAGTATAGTGCTTGATAATGAAAAACCACAAATAACTATTTCAGTAAAGAAAAGTTTTGCAGGTGAAAACAATTGGTATAAAGAATTAACTTTAAATGTAAAGGTTACAGATAATAAACAGTTAAATGATGTGTTTTATTGTATAACTACTGAAAATGCATGTGATCCTGATAAAACAATAGATTTAGTTGGTGGAGAGTTTGATTATACCTTTGAAGAAAATAAAAATTCCCAAAAAATATGTGTCAAAGCTTCGGACGAAATTGGCAATAAGATAACAAGTTGCAGTGATCAATATTTTGTCGATGGAATTGAACCTAATATAAATAACGTAACTCTTACGCCAGATGATGATTCACTTCTTATAAATATTGAAGCAGATGATACAAGTAGCGGACCATATGTATACTATTTTAGTAAAGATGGTGGTAATAGCTATGTAAGTAGTAATAATCCAAATTATACTTTTACAGGCTTAGCTGAAGGCGATTATTTGATTTTAACTTATGTAGAAGATAAAGCTGGTAATGCTTCTAAAACATCAGTTGGTAATGCTACAATAAGACATGATTCTTTCTGCACTCATAATAATATTGAAGATTTTGGCGATTGTATAATAGCCACTGAAGCGAACGAAACTAATATAACTTTAGCAAAACAAAAAATAGAATCAAAAGAAACCCCTAATTTTGATGTAACTAGTCCAAGTGTTAATTATGAACAAAGTATAAATGATTTTACAGTAGTTCAAACTACAACTTTAGGAAGATTAGTTTTTGGAAGTGGTTATACTTTTGATAGTAATACAGGTCTATTTAAGTTAACTGGAACCACAACTGCTGAAGTTTCTAAAGTAGACTATACTAAAACACCATATGTTGTAGCAATAACTCATTTAGTTAATAGTAATGATTCAATGTATAAAATTGAAAACATTAAAGTTACTAAAGACGAAAATGATGGTGAAGTATATTCGATTACCATGCGTAAATATACTTCTAAACCATTAAACTATGATACTAGTACTGTCGGTATGTATGCTACTAATGATAATGATGGTAAAACATATTACTATAGAGGATCAGTTGCTGGTAACTATGTAAAATTTAATGATTATTACTGGCGTATAGTTAGAGTAAATGGTGATGGTACAGTAAGATTGATATATGATGGTACAAAACTTTATCAAAATGGTGAAGCAAATACCGATAGGCAAATAGGAACAGGAGCTTATAGTAATAATGCAAGTGGTAATTCCTATGTTGGATATATGTATGGTAATCCAGATAATTATGGTATATATGAAAGCCCTGTTTCATTTACCAATGATCAGTTATCTTCTACATCTAATTATGTCTTTGGAACGAGTTATACCTTCGATAAGAAGGCAAGAAAATTTAAACCTGCTGGAACTATAAAAACCGGTAAAGTAGCCAGTGATAAAGAAGGTTATTATACTTGTTTAAAAACAGATATCAATGATACATGTAATTTAATTTATAAAACAGAAAAATATATCAATACCTCTTCAATGCAAATGAAAGTTACTGGTTATCAAGGTGCTACTGCTACTATCAATCAAAAAAACGAAATAAGCAATTTAATTAAACAAAACGTAGATAACTGGTATAAAAGTAATTTTCAAAATAGTAATCAAATTTCTCAAAGTGCTTTATTTTGTAATAATAGAACATTATCTAATAATCCCTCTTCCAGCATGCCAAGTACTGGTGACAAAATGACCCCAACTAGATATGGCGCAGATAGATTTACTGATGCCAATGGTAAAAAAAGAACTGGTCCTATCTTAACCTGTCCATCTAACGATTCATTCAGTGCATCTTCCACTAAAGGAAATGGGTCTTTGTCATACCCTGTAGGTTTAATAACAGCTGACGAAGTTAATATGGCAGGAGGTACAGTGTATTCTGTTAATAATCTTTATTATCTAAATAGCGGTAATTCTTACTGGACCATGAGTCCATACCAATTAAATACTTGGGGTAATGCTCATGTAATTTATGTAAATGATACAGGAAGAATAGATTCCACTTATAGTGTTGGTTCTTTACAAGGCATCAGACCAATTATTAATATTGATACCGAAAAAATCACCTTTACAGGTAGTGGAACAATAAATGATCCTTATATTTTAAAGTAGGTGAATAATTATGCAAATGAAAAAAATTATACTACTAATAATACCAATCATAATCATAATAGTTATAATTGCTTATTTTATATCAAAAAAAGATAATATAACTGTTCAAAATAATCCCATAACTCATGAAGAAGTTGAAAAAATATATGAAAGTATGGAAACAACAGAGTGTTTAGAAAACTGTGATAATAAAAAATATGTTTCTAAACTATATGGATATACCTATGATAAAAATGATAATATTCAAATTGATGTTAAAGAAGGTTATATTGAAAATAACAAAGTGTATGATTTAGATGGCAATTTATTAGGAGATTATAATGAAAAAAGTTTAGATAAAATATTAGAAAAAGGTACCCTAAAATCTTATAACAAGAAACGCTCTTAAAATGCCAGAAAAACTTTACAAGAGCAAACCAAAAAGACAAATTCTGTTAAAATATTATACTTTCTATCTCCTTATATGGTTAAGTTGACTTTCTCTGTGAAAAGTACCTAGTAAAATGATAAAACAAGATTCCCTTCCATAGGAGGTTATATTTATTCAACTGCATATCTAACACATTCTATTAAACTTCAAAGTGCAGGTTCAAAGTCTGATCCATATGTTATTGATAATTAAGAAGATTAAAATCTTCTTTTTATTTAAACAAAAATATAATATAATATTAATGAAGGAAGTAGTAATATGAATGGATTAGAAAGTGTTAAAACAAATATAAATCTTATTAATCAAAAAGAAAGTGGTAATGACTATGAAATCGTTATGCAAATTCCCATGGATTTGGGTTGGATAGAAGATGTTAATTTTATAATAGATAATAATACCTATCATATGGATTATTTAAAAACAGAGGATAATTTTGCTTATTTTAAAACTAATTTATATTTGGAAACTAAGGCAATTTATCATTATTATTTTTCATTTAAAGTAAATGGTAAATTATTTGAAATAAAAGATAATAAATTTAAATTATCGGTTAATTTTGATGCTCCAAATTGGGCTAAAGGAGCTGTTATGTATCATATTTTCCTAGACCGTTTTAATAGAGGAAACGAAAAGGATATGGAGCCTATGATAAGAAGAAATATCCATCAATCTTGGGATGAGGAAATGCAGATAGGACCAGATCAAGATGGTATTTGGAATAATGATTTTTATGGCGGTGATTTAAAAGGAATCGAAAATAAATTAGATTACTTAAAATCATTGGGTGTTGATATAATTTATATATCACCGGTAGTTCAAAGTCAGTCTAATCATAGATATGATGCGGCCGATTATGAAAATGTTGATCCATATGCTGGAAATAATGAAGATTTAAAAAGCTTATGTGATAAAGCTCATAAATTGGATATAAAAATAGTTTTAGATGCGGTATTCAATCACACTGGTAATGATAGCAAGTATTTTAATGAATATGGTACATATGACGAAATAGGGGCTTACCAATCATTAAACTCTAAATACAGTCCCTTCTATAGAAAACATGAAGAAAATGGAAATATTACCTATGATTATTGGTGGGGTATGAAAAACTTACCAGAATGTGATGGAAATTCTAAAGAATGGATCAATTATATTACTGGCAAAGATGGAATTATTGATAAATGGTTTGCTTTAGGCATTGACGGATTAAGATTAGATGTTGCTGACGAACTTACTGATGACTTTATAAAACTAATTAGAAAAGCCGTTAAAAGAAATAAACCGGATGGTTTTATAATTGGAGAGGTTTGGAAAAACCCTATGCGTATGAATAGAGAATACATCTCTTCTGGAAAAGCTATGGATACCGTTATGAATTATACTTTTATCGATGCATTATTAAGATATTTTAAATATGCTGATGTAAATAAATTATCGTATATTACCAAAGATATATTAAATGAATATCCTGAAGATACTATTAAAACATTAATGAATTTTACTTCAACTCACGATATTACTAGAGCTATTAATCTATTCGCCTCAAATGAATTTAATCCGTATAGTGAATGGGGCTGGAATTTAAATAACGAAGACTATAATTGGTGTAAAAACTATAATTTATCTAAAGAAGATTACGAAGAAGGCAAAAAAATATACGAAGCTTATGTCTTTACTTTAACCTTTTTCCCGGGTATTTTATCCATATTTTATGGTGACGAAATTGGTCTAGATGGTATGGGTAACCTTGCTAACAGAAAACCGTTTCCAAAAGAAAATCACGATTTAAATTTATTAAATTTCTTTAAAAAAATGGGAAATATTAGACAAGAAGAACCTTTTTTAAAAGAAGCTAACTTAGCTATTAAAGATATTACCGAAAAATATTTAGTTTATGAAAGATATGATGAAAAAAACAAAATATTAGTTGCTGTAAGTAGGGCAAATGAAATAAGTAATTTTGATGTGCCAAAAGAGTATCAAACACCATCTAAAGTATATACTTTAAAAAAATCTAAACCAGGTTATCTAACCCCCTATGGGGCTATGGCTATCAAAAAATAATTACTTCTTTTTTTTAAAAAATTCATGTATAATTAAACTGGTGAATATAATGAAAAAAATTTTAAGTTTTATATTAATTTTTATTATTTTTATAGGCAAGGTCGATGCCTTAAATTTAGATATATCCTCAAAAAATGCCGTTTTATACAATATGGATAGTGGGGAAGTAATTTATGAAAAAAACTCAGACGAAAAAGTTTCAATTGCAAGTTTAACTAAAATAATGACTGCTTTAATAACTTTAGAAAACGTCGAAAACTTAGACGAAAGAGTCATCATAATAGAAAAGGATTTTGAAGGTTTAATAGAGGCTAATGCCGTTACGGCTGGTTTTACTAAAGGTGAGGTTGTCACTTATAAAGATTTATTGTATGGTCTTCTGCTTCCATCTGGTGCGGACGCCGCTAAAGCTTTAGCTCGCTTAGTTGCCGGTTCAGAAGAAAAATTCATCGAAAAAATGAATGATAAAGTAAAAAAAATGAATTTAAAACAAACAAATTTTTCAACAGTTATCGGTTTAGATGATGTAAATAATTACTCAACCGCTAGAGAATTATCTTTAATTTTTAAAGAAGCTTTAAAAAACAAAAACTTTAAAAATATTTTAACTACTAAAGAATATACGACTTCTGACGGTAAATTAAAATTTAAAAGCACCATTCAAAGTAATGCCAAAAAATATAACATTGATGTTCCTTATATATTAGGTGGTAAAACAGGAACCACTACAGATGCCGGATTATGTTTAGCCACCATAGCTAAAGCTAATAATGTAAATTACATGTTGGTAACCTTAGGTGCTTTATATGATAAAAAAGCCCCTCATAATATCGAGGATGCTAAAGTTATATACGATTATTTTATAGAAAACTATGGTAACCAAAAAATAGTCGATAAACAAAAATCATTCAAAAAAATAAAAGTAAAATATTCGGATCAAGAAAGTTTAAACCTTTATCCTACTAAAAGTATTACCAAATATTTAGAAAATGATTATGATAAAAAAAATGTCAAACTTGTATATGATGGAAAAGAAGAAATAACTCCTTTTGATAAAAAAGGAAGCAAAATAGGTACTTTAAAAATATATTATCAAGATAAATTGATCGATACACAAAATATTATATTAAATGAAAATCTACATTTTAATACATTCAACTTTATCAAAGAAAATATTTTAATAGTAGCCGGCATATTAATTGTAATCATATTTGTAATAGTCTTAAAAAAACATAAATAGCGAGTAAAATAAACTCGCTATTTATATAATTCATTTTTAAGTAATTCTAAATTAGAGTTCATAATGGTGAAATAATCTTCATTTTCTGTTCTTTGAACTTCTGTTAAATTAGAAAGAGTATTCCAATCTTGTGTTTGAACACCAGTATCATCGATTAACTTTTGAACGGTATCGTTTACCTCTTCATTTGCTATTATATATATATATTTAATCTCTCCATTATTAATCATGCCTTTGACATTTCTAAAAACCGCATTCACATCAGAATTATCTTCGTCTAAAGAATAAACTGTAAGCCCATATTTTTCTAAATATTTAAATAAATTACTAGAGGCAACTATTGTTTTACTATTTCCATTAGAAATTACTTCTTTAATTTTCGCATCTAAATTAGAAGCCTCAATTTTTAATTCTTCATAATTTTCTTCGATCTTGTTATTTAAATAATAACTATCGATATATTCTCCAAAACCTGTTTTTATATTTTGGGCCATCATTAGAAAATTAGATGGATCTAACCATAATTCTTCAGGAGCGTTAGTATATTCCATCGATAATGTCGTATCAATAATTTTTAAATTTTTATTGTCTTTTCTCATCTTATCAACATAATTTTTTTCATTACTTAGACCATTAAAAATAAATAAATCGGAATTACTATAATCCTGTATTTGCTTATCAGTTAATTTATAATTGTTAATATTAATTCCATCTGGATAAATACTTTTAATCGTACTGTACTCCCCATATAATCTTTTAGTAATGTATTCAGTTGGATAGTTAGTCGTGTAAATAGTAATATCTTCCATGCTATCTCTTTTAATACATCCTGCCAAACTCATGACAAGACAAAGCAAAATTAAAATACTAGATATTTTTTTCATTAAAATCCTCCTTAATCACTGGATCATACCCACTTTTTCCCCATGGATTACATCTCAAAACTCTTTTTAAAGCCAAAAAACAACCTTTAAATGGTCCATATGTTTCAATAGCTTCTATCGCATAATTTGAACATGTTGGTATGTGCCTGCACGCTCCATGCCATGGACCAGGTATTTTTTGATATATTTTTATTAGTCTTATTAACACCCATCTCATATTATTAATTGTATCAAAAATATTATAACTTGTAAAAGGGTAAAAGAAACACAATTGACAAAACTCAACAAACCAGTTATAATAATAGCTACTTTGAAAGGAAATTGAATATGCAAGAAAACGAATTAAACAATCTCATATGTAATATTAGTAAAGAAGACTTAGATAGATTAAATACTTATTATAATACTTATCTTAGTGAAAAAAAATCTATTGAAAATGTTCAAGCAAGATTACATACTTGTGAGATTGATAAAAAAAGAAAACCAAGACCAACTGAAAGAGAAGAAAATATCAAAGAAAATCTTCGTCTAGTGCGAACTCTTCCGAGAAGAAAAAAACATATGATATATGGAAAGATAATTGGAAGAAATAAAATCGATAATTTAAGTATCGATGGTCAAGAATTTAATACTTCTTCTTTAGATCAAGTAAATTATCTAAAATTATTTTTCAAAACAAAAAAGGAAAAATCTTATGAAAAATATAATTGTTTTATTTTAGCTGTAGTTTCATTTGTTACTGCTATTAACTTAGCCGGATTTGGTTTGACTTTAGGTAATAATGTTTTAGCTATTATCTCTTTATTACTATTTAGTGTAGGTGCTGTTTCGACATCTAAACACATAAAATCAGGCCATACAGTAATTAAAGTTATTCCTAAAGCTTCAGTTTCACAAGGCAAGATAAACGAATTTAAAAAGCTTTTAAAAGTAGATTTAACTAACGAAAAACAACATTCTTTAGAAATGCATGCCAACAACTTAGCTTTTACAGAATCCATTGAAGATATTTGCCAAAAAAGAATCGAATTACATCAGACTAGATTAAATGAAATTATAAGTCAAATAATGACCATTTTAGAAAATTATGGTATAGATCAGATTAATGAAGATCTATCTACTATAGATCAAGCTATCATTCAAGGTAGACAAAAATATTTAGACTTATAAAAATTTATAGTAATATTTTTTAGAAGTTTATTAAATCCAATATTATGATTATTTCATAATATTTTTTGCATTTAAAATGGAATTTATAAAAAAGTTAAAGATTACTTTAAAAAGGATGCATCAATTTTTTTAAAAGTGATTAAGTGGGGCAACAACTCAAAAATTTATCATGGAGTCATCATAAAATACTTTTGCCATTAAAAGATATAAGAAAAATAGAATATTATCTTTATATGACTTCAAAATTAAATTTGTCCAAAAGAGAATTTTAAAAAAACCAAACCAAAAAATATGAGAGAATAGGTTATAAAATAGAATTAGAAGAATCTAAAGTAAACACATTAATTAAAAATCAAATAGTGCATTAAAGTTTTAAATGACAAAGACTTTTAAACTAAACAAATTAGTGTTATAATAGACAAGGTGATTTAAAGTGGAACTATTAGATAAATTAAAAATCAAACCTAATGATATAAATCTTTATGAGACAGCCCTTTCTCACACATCCTATTCCAATGAACATGGTGTTAAAAGTTATGAAAGGTTGGAATTTTTGGGAGATGCTGTCTTAGAACTTTTAATGAGTGATTATCTTTATAAAAGTAATAAATATAATGAGGGTGAAATGACTAAAATAAGAGCTCATTATGTTTGTGAGACTGCAAACTATGAATATTCTGTAAAACTAGGTTTAAATAAATATTTAAAACTAGGTAAAGGAGAGGAAGAAAACGGCGGAAGATACCGAAAAGCTATTGTTTCAGATATCTTTGAATCATTTTTGGGAGCTTTGTATTTAGACCAAGGTTTAGAAGTAGTTAAACAATTTTTTAACAAACACATAGTTCCAATCATTGAAAATCATGAAGTTGATTTTTTTGACGATTATAAATCCGCACTTCAAGAGTTTGTCCAAACAGGAAAACGTAGTTTGGAGTATAAATTAATAAGTGAAACAGGTCCATCACATAATAGAAAATTCACTGTCGAGGTTATTATCGGTGGTATTGTGTATGGCACTGGTGAGGCGCATAGTAAAAAAGCTGCAGAACAAAATGCCGCTAAAGATGCCTTAAAAAAAGCACAGAAAGGAGATTTGTTATGGGAAGAGCATATGAAGTAAGAAAAGCAAGTATTCAAAAAACAGGTGCAGCCAAAGCCAAATTATATTCGATGTATGCAAGAGAAATATATCAAGCTGCTAAAAATGGAGGAACTGAATTAGAGGGTAATCCGTCTTTAAAAAGATTAGTAGAAAAAGCAAAAAAAGATCAAGTTCCAAACGATATTGTAAACAGAGCTATCGATAAAGTAAATAGTGGTATTGATGAAACATATACTTTAGCTAACTATGAAATATTTGGCCCATCAGGATCAACAGCTATAGTTGCTTGCCTAACTGATAATGTCAACAGAAGTGTCAGTAGTATTCGTGCCGTTATCAATAAATGTCATGTCAAAATGGGTGCTCAAGGTAGTGTAAGTTATATGTATGACCACTTATGCATAGTAAGTTTTAAAGGTATGACCGAAGAAGATGCACTAGACGCCATCGTTGAAGCAGGACTTGATATAAATGATATCGAAACCGACAACGAAGAAGTAATAGTCTATGGTGCACCAAATGATTTAAATAAAATCAAAGAAGCTTTATTAGCTAAAAGTCCAAAGTTAGAATTTGATTTAGATGAGATAACTATGCTTCCTAAGGAAAAAGTAACCTTAGAGGGTGAAGATAAGGAAACCTTTGAAAAAATGCTTAACATGCTAGACGAAGTAGAAGACGTTCAAACTGTTTATCATAATGTCGAACTATAAAAGTGATAACTTAATTTAGTTATCACTTTTTAAATATACCAGTTATACCAAAAGAATTTTTATAAACAAAGTAACGTGGTGAATTAGTAATAAGCTCAAAATCACCCGCATATTCAATCACATTCGCATGAAAATTAAGCTTAAATTCATTTAATCCTTTATATTTATTATTTAATTTATTAATGTTACTAACTCCACCTAGGTGGAATTTTTTATATCCAAGCTTCGCATATCGGCCCATCAATTTCCAAATCATTAATTGTTTGGCCCCAAACTTTTTATAATTCTCATCAAATCCATCAATAGCTAAATAAACTTCGTCTTGCCATTTAATAATCAAAGCTGAAGAGGTGACAATTCCTTCGGGGTATTTTCTTAAATATTCAGTTGCCTCAGCTAATTGATTACGGTATTTAACCACATTTTTATCGACACTTAATTTTTCACTTATAATTTTCTCAGAATTACCTTTTTGTGATATCAACCTTTGACTAAGTTCCAAGCTTTTTTTAGAATATTCGTTATACTTAGCTTGAGTATATTGTAAATAATCAGTAGTATCGAGCTTGCTATAATAAAAATCAATTAAATTATCTCTACCGAAAAACTTATATAGATCTTTAAAATACTGTAAACCTCTCGGATATTTTCCTTTAGTTTGTTCATATAAATATTTTAAATCATCCTCATTTCCATGGTATACTTTAATACCATCTCTAACTGCTTTTCTAATTTTATTCCGGCAACTTTTGTCAATATTACCGAATAGTTTAATATAATCTAAATCTAAGTTAATATATGCCTCAAATCTTGGCTTTAAGGCCTCAAAGTAATTGTTGTAACCTAAATGAAAATATCCTAAACTTTTAAGTCTATTAAAAGTTACATCATATAAATTATTATTACTAATCACATGTCCCATACTACTGTAAACACATTTGATAATCATCGGGTTAATTTTAACTGCTACAATATCTTGCTTACCTAAAAACTTCTTAATCAATTTAGTAAAAGTTGTTACAAGTTCATTATCGTTATAATCTATTAAAAAACCTCTAGGAGCTAAAGCATATTTAAAGCCATTAATCTTATATACCAAAATTAAACTAGCCGCTTTTAACACATTCCCATCCATAAGTCCCACAAACATTGAAGAGTATCCTTCTTCATGCATTGCAAAAGCATAATAAGGTGTTTGATAAATAGAAGATGGTTTAAATAATTTCGAAAACTCTAAAAATTCCGCATTAGTAAGTAATTTAATATGCATATAACCGCCTCCCATATATAATTATATCATGGCTCTTTACATTTTTATCCAAAAAAAACATATTTTACATATGTTAATCGGTTTTATCATAACTATCACACATCGTAGATTCTTTTTTCTTATCTTCCTTACATCGTCCAACTTTAATTTCCTTTAATGCACATGCTTCATTCATAATATCACAGTGTCTGCAGTCATATACATTACAGTTTATTTTTTGTCTCATAAAATTACCTCCATTAATATAATTTACTAAACATGAATAATTATTCATAAATTTTAAAAACCCTTAATATATTTGTATTGGTGATATTATGAGCACAGTAGGTATTCCTCGTAGTCTGTTTTATTATTATTATAGTAATATCTGGAAAGATTTTTTAGATTATCTAAAAATTCCTTATGTTATAAGTCCTAAAACCAACCAAGACATCCTAAATAGAGGTATGAAAATTTCAAATGACGAGATGTGTTTATCCTTAAAAAATTATTTGGGTCATATCGATTATCTAAAAGATAAATGTGATTTTATTTTAGTGCCGAGAATCAGTAATTTTAAAAAAGATAATCAAACATGTACTAACTTTTGGGCTGCTTATGACATTGTTAAAAATTTATTTGATATAAATGTATTACACTATAATATCAATTTAGAAAAAGGAAAGACACTAAAAAAAGGATTATATAAAATCGGTAAACAGTTAAATAAAAAACATCATGCAATTAAAAAAGCTTATAAATATGCCATAATCAAAGAAAAAAAACGCATTAAACAAAATCATATTATTAATTTAAATAAATTAAAAGTAGCTAAAACTAAGATTTTAATAGTATCTCATCCTTATAACTTATATGACGAAATGCTTGGTAAAGATATTATAAAATACTTAATCAAAAATAATATCGAAATAATTTATACAGATAAATTTAACCCTAAAATAACCAACAATTTAAGCAAAAAAAACTTTAAAGATCTTTATTTTAAATATAGTAAAGATAACTTAGGAGCTATTGCTTACTGCGAAGATAAAATAGATGGTATAATCTTTTTATCATCGTTTCCATGTGCACCTGACTCACTCGCAAATGAAATCGCTATGCGAAAAATAAAAAAACCTTATTTAAATTTAGTAATCGATGACAGTAGTTCTTTCACTGGTTTAGAAACGAGATTGGAAAGTTTTTTAGATATGTTAGGAGGACCTATAAATGACTAAAATAGCCTTTCCTCATATGGGGGATTACTATATTCCCGCGAATTTCTTACTTTCTCACATTTTCAAAAATACCGAAGTAATTAAAGCTCCTAAAATAACTTCAAAAACCATTGAACTTGGAACTAAATATTCACCAGAGTTTATATGCACCCCATTTAAATATACTCTAGGTACCATGATAGAGTGCTTAGAAAAAAATGCCGATATTTTAATTCAAATGGGGGGTGGCTGCCGTTATGGTTATTATGCACCGCTCCAAGAAGAAATATTGAAAAACCTAGGGTATAAGTGTAAAGTGTTAAACCTAGTTTCTGAAGGTGAGCCAAACCTCAAAAGAATCAACAAACTTTTAAAAAAAATAGATCCTAAATATTCTAAAATCAAAGCCTTATACTATAGTTTTATAACCTTTAAAATGGTGAAATACATGGATATAATTGACAATTATATTAGAGAAAACATCGGTTTTGAAATAGAAAAAGGATCATTTGAAAATCTAAAAAATCAGATGCTTGTAACCTTCAGTCATATTAAAAACTATCGAGAATTAAAAAGAACTTACAAAAGGTATTTAAATAAGTTTCATAAAATAAAAGTTCATAAACCAGATAACCGTTTAAAAATAGGTATAATAGGGGAGTTATACACCATCATGGAACCTTTTTCTAATTATTATTTGGAAAAACAGCTAGCTCAGTATCATATCGAAATAAAAAGGTTTACTAATGTCCATTATCTTTTATTTGAAAAAGCCAAAAAATACAAAAAGTATCAAAAATATTCCAAAGACTATTTTACTTATAATATGGGAGCTGATGCGGCCGATAATATTGCGAGGTGTAAGTACTTATGTGAAAATGGATATGATGGTATTATTCATATCAAATCTTCATTTTGTACTCCAGAAATTGGAGCTATGCCTATAATTAATAAAATTGCTAGTACCTATCAAAAGCCAGTTTTGTTCTTTAGTTTTGATTCCGCAACATCTGAAACTGGAATTAAAACTAGATTAGAAGCATTTTATGATATGTTAGAAATGAGGAAAGAAAAATGAAAGAATGTTATTTAGGAATCGATATTGGCTCTATTTCAACCAAAGGGGTTATCATAGATAATGATAATAACATTATTACATCCGCATATATATGGACAGAAGGAAACCCCGTAGAAGCCGTAAAAAACTTATTAGAAATATTAAAAACAAAATTACCTAAAGAATATCAAATCAAAAGTATTGGTACTACTGGTAGTGCACGAAAATTAATCGGTTTAATGTTAAAAGCATCTGTTGTCAAAAATGAAATAACTGCTCATGCCATCGGGACCTTAACTTTTTATCCAAATGTCCGAACCATTTTAGAAATAGGTGGTCAAGACTCAAAAATAATTCTAATCAAAAACGGTATAATTCAAAACTATGCCATGAATACCTTGTGTGCTGCCGGAACAGGTTCGTTTTTATCGAGTCAAGCCAAAAGGCTAGGTATTGATGTCGAAAAATTCGGTGATTATGCCTTAAAATCCCAAAATCCCGTCAAAATTGCCGCCAGATGTACAGTCTTTGCCGAATCAGACTTAGTTCATAAAGCACAAGTCGGTTATGCTAAAGAAGATATAATTGCCGGTCTTTGCAAAAGTGTTGTTTTAAATTATTTAAACAACGTTGGTAAAGGCAAAAAAATAATTTCTCCTATTATTTTTCAAGGTGGAGTATCTAAAAATAAAGGTGTTGTCAAATACTTTAAAGAAATATTAAAAGAAGATATTATCGTCGACGAAAATAGTCATTTGATGGGAGCTATTGGAATAGCTGTTTTAGCTAAAAAAAACAAAACAGGAAGTACCTATTCTTTAGAACTGAAAAACTTAAAATTTCAAACTAAAGCCTTTGAATGTCATCGTTGCTCTAATTCGTGTGAGCTTTTGAAAATATATCGCAACAATGAACTTGTCGATTCTTGGGGAAGTAAATGTGGTAAATATTAAAATAGATATGTTTTAAGACATATCTATTTTAATATAAGTTTTTTTTCATCTAAAACCTCATGTTTTAAAGTAAACTCTAAACTAGCTTCACTATAAGTTTCTAAATTTTTAAT
>CALVII010000026.1 GCA_944329465.1 uncultured Bacilli bacterium
TGAAGGGTTGTTCCAAATGTCGCAGTTGTATCTGTATGTGTTGTTACTTCTGATTTATCTGCTGCTCCTCCTACTATGCTATTTGGGGTTATACTTGTTATTCTAACTGCAAAGTCACTTGTAATATTACTTGTTCCACTTATTTTTAATTGACTTTGAAAAGCCGCATAGCCTAATCCCATTATAACTAATATCATACATAAACCAGCAATAATATAGTTCCTTTGAGTCCTATTAAACCTTCTTTTCATTTTTACCATTCTCCTTACTACTTCTTATTATGAATAAAATATTCTTTTCTATTCTACATTTTAATTATAAAACATCTTTAAATATTTGACAACAATGATATATTTTTATTTAATTATTATACATCTCCTTTACTTTTTAATATTACCGGGATGTTATCATTTTACTGGACACTTTACACAGGGGGGTGTCAACTTAACCATATATGTGGGGGATGGGTGGTATACTTAAAGTAGACAACTATAAGTATCAAAAAAGAAGCCAATTATTTAGCTTCTTTCATGCTATCTAAAATATCTTTAAGTTCTATAGCTACTTTTTTAGGTAAAACCGTTGAAAGTTCTTCTACACTTTGTTTGTGCATATTTTCTACGGTTTTATATTTTTTAAGTAATTCTTTTTTACGCTCTACACCAATTCCTGGAATATCGTCAAGTATGGATGCGTATAGTCCTTTACTTCTTATCTGTCTATGATAACTGATGGTAAAATTATGGACTTCGTCCTGCATTCTTTCTAAATAATGAAACAAATTACTCCTTTTTTCAACGGGGATTTCACCATCAAATGTCACTAAAGCATTAGTTGAATGTTTACTATCTTTTTTAAGTCCTACTAAATTGATATTCATATTTAGGCTATCTAATACTTCTTTTGCAACATTCATTTGACCGATTCCGCCATCGACAATAATTAAATCGGGTTTTACTAAATTATCCTTAAGAACTCTAAAGTATCTTCTATAAATGACTTCTCTCATAGTACCATAGTCATCATTTTTATCGACGGATATTTTAAACTTTCTATATTCGTTTTTAGCGGGCATTCCATCAATAAACACTACCATACCAGAGACGTTATAAGTTCCAAATAAATGAGCATTATCGAATAGTTCAATTCTATCTAACTTATCTAAATTTAAAACTTTTTTCAATTCTTCATTGGCTTTAATGGTTTTTTCTTCGGTTTTGATTACTAAGTCATATTCGTCTTCTAACTGTTTTTTCGCATTGTCACTAGCCATATCAACTAATTTCTTTTTGACACCTTTTTCTGGTACTTTAACTTTAATTTTAAAATAATCTGAAAGCAGGTTATTATCGGTTATATTTGGCACTAATATTTCTTTAGGAAGTAAAGCTTTTTCATAGAATTTAGCAATATATCTAGTTAATTCTTCACTTTTACTATCGATTAAGGGAATAATTTGGTGGTGATGGCCAGCAATTTTACTTCCTCTAACAAAGAAGACAAATACACTTAAATAATTATTGTCACTATAATAACCAAATATATCTCTATCGATATTATCGCTTACTTCGATTTTTTGTTTAACTAAGATAACATTGATATCATCTAGTAGATTTTTAAGTTCTAAAGCTTTTTCAAAATGAAGGGTTTCACTTTCTTTTTGAATTTCTTTTTTTAATTTATTGGTTACAATTTCATCATTACCTTTAAGAAAGCTTATTATTTCTTTTTCCATTTCTTCGATTTTTTCTTTAGAAACATTATTTGTACAATATCCTAAACACTGACCTATATGATAATATAAACAAGGTCTTTTTTGGTATGTCTTGCACTTTCTTAAAGGATAAAGTCTATTTAATAGATTGACTACTTTTCTAGCGGCATATACATTAGGATAAGGGCCAAATAATCTAGTTTTTTTCTTTTTTTTATGAGCATTTCTAACAATTAATAATCTTGGAACATTTTCCATGGTGAATTCAATATAAGGATATGTTTTATCATCTCTAAGTAAAATATTAAATTTAGGATCGTGTTTTTTGATTAAATTAATTTCTAATATTAAAGATTCTGTTTCTGATGAAACTACGATATAATCAAAATCGGCTATTTCACTAACTAGGCGAGCTGTTTTACCGGTGTGTGAAGAGTGAAAATATGAGTTAAGTCTATTTTTTAAATCTTTAGCTTTACCAACATATATGATAACTCCATCTTTGTTTTTCATTAAATAGCACCCGGGTTTATGTGGAACTAGTTTTAATTTTTCCAAAACCATAACTCTTCACCTCTTTATGTAATTATAAAGGTTTATTTTATTTTAATCAAGATTAAGTGTCAATTTGACAAAAACAAGAAAACAGTTATAATAATTGCTCGTGGGGGAGTAAAGATGTTTAAAGTAACAAGAAGAGAATTTTTAATAATGATGGGAGCTGGTTTAGCAGGGTTAATTGGTGGTTACTATTTACCTAAACCTTTGCCAGATGAAAAAACAAAATATATAACTAATATTACAGTAAACCCAAATGAATTTATAATTATTCCATTTGGTGATTTAAACTACGTTGGTTTAGGTGGTGCAGGATTAATTGCTGGAGAAGAAAAAGATTTTGTAGAAGAGTTAATATCTAATAATATTTCTCAACTTGATAATTTCGATATTCACTCTTTACCTAAAAAAGAAGATGGAGAGCAAATAATCCAATCTGAAGTAACTATAATTACTAAGGATAATTCAAATTATGAAATCACTTCTACAAATAAAGATTTCATAAGTAATATTCAGAAATATTCTTCTGATATACTTAATAAAAATAACGAATTATTTGGAAACGTAGAAGTAGCTAAAACAAGATAATTCTTGTTTTTTTCGTATGTTTTATATATAATAATATATAAGGGAGAATGATACTATGAATATAACTAGAAGAGAATGTTTTAAATTGGCTGGTTCGTTAGCTGGTTTTGGTTTAATAAATGTACTAAGTGGATGTGAGAAAGAAGAATCTTCTTCTATTAAATACGATGAAAATGGGGTTAAAAATTTATCTTGGAAAGCTACTGGTAACAGCAAGCAATTTGATGTTGGTGAACATTTTATATATACAATGGTTTCTATATATGATAAAGACAATGGACAGATAATTATTCCAGAAGGTTATGAATATGTAAGTAGTGAAACCTTTTATAGAATGTATGATGTTAAATACAATTTTGTAAATACCGTGCCGGTGGTGGCTTTAGAGTATAAGAATAGGTCAACAGGTGAAATTGCCTTTCCTTATTCAGGAACTCCTATACAGTTAGAAAATGAAAGACAAAAAACTTTAAGCTAAAAATTGGTGATAAAAATGAAGTCCATAAAAGAAGAAATAACAAATGAAATAATTATTAATAAATCTAGATTCATTACAGTTTTAACCAATATAAATGATATAGATAAAGTTAAAGAAAAATTAGAAAACATCAAAAAAACATACAAAGACGCGACGCATTACTGCTTTTCTTATATTATAAATAAGCACGAAAAATGTTCAGATGATGGAGAGCCTAGTGGTACGGCTGGTATGCCCATTTTAAATGTTTTAAAGCAAAATAATCTAACTAATATATTATGTGTTGTAATAAGATATTTCGGTGGTATCAAACTAGGTGCTGGAGGTTTAATTAGAGCTTATAGCACTAGTGCGAGTGAAGCTTTAAACAAGACAAGTATGGCTGTTTTAGTAAAAGGATATAAGATAATTATTGAATTTTCTTATGATAATATAAAACAAATAGATTATTTATTAAAAAATATTAAGATTAAAAAAGAATATGGTGATACTATTACTTATACTTTTGATATAAAAGAAGAAGAGTTAAATAAAATTGAAAATGAATTATCCAAACTTTCCAAAATAAAACTTAAGGAGCAAATAACTTTAGCCTCTTAAGTTTTTATTATCCAAAATAACCACACTTCTATTATTTAAATTAATATTATGAATAAATTTTTTAAAAGTTTCAAAATTAAGATTTTTTAACTTATCATACATGTCGTAAACTGGTTTACCATAAAAATAGGTTTGATTAGAAATCATATTACATATACCAACAGAGTTTTCAGTTGATAAAACTACTGAATTTAATATAGATTTTTTAATTAAGTTAAAATCATTTTCATTAAAATCAAAATCTTTAATGGTCTTATCGATTAAATCTACAAGTTCATCTACTCCATCTTTAACTGTCGCATTAAACAAAATAATATAATAATTATCAACTACCTCTAAGTAAGCGGAAACAGTTGAAATGATATTTTTATTTTTGGCAAAAACATCAGTTACTTTAGAAATAGCCCCAAATTTCATGTCTAGTAAAAATGAAAAATAAATTTTATTTAAATAAGCATCTTTTATATATGTCGGTTTTTTTACTTTATAACTTATCAAAATTTCTTTAGATAAATTATCCATATAAATAGTATCTTTTTCTTTAACTACACTTTCAGGCTCATCTTTATGTTTAATAACAACTTTATCTCTTTTTTTAAAATTATAATTTTTATAAAATTTTTTAATAAAATCTATAGTCTTTTTTACATCAACATCGCCACTAATTGTCAGGATCATATTACTTGGATGATAAAAAGTATTATAAACATTATATAAATCTTCTTTAGTAATAGAATTAATATCTTCTAACGTTCCTAAAACCGTGTTTTTAAAATCCAAATTATGAAAAGTATTTAATAAACTTCTATCATAGACAATAGAAAACGGATTATCTAAATCTTGTTTTTTCTCCTGTGAAATAATTCCTTTTTCCTTTGAAACATTTTCATCGGTAAAATATGGTTCATGAACACATTTAAGTAAAGTTTTTAAATTTTCATAAAAATGACCAGTTCCTGTAAAATGATAAGCCGTAACAAATTCATTAGTAAAAGCATTACCTGAAGCCCCATTATTTTCATAAACAGAAAGTGGATCTTTACCATCTTTTTTTTCAAACATTTTGTGTTCTAAAAAATGGGCAACTCCCCCAGGAACCTTAGTAAATTCATTATGGCCATCCATTTTAAACTCTAAAATAGATCCACCAAAGAAAGTAGTTATTCTAGCATGAATTGTATGTCTTGGGATTTTAGAGATAAATATTCTAAGTCCATTTTCCAAAACCTCTTCATATACATCTAAATCTAATCCGACATAACTTTTTTTCATACTATCTCTCTCCTTTTAATAAATAGACTGTATCAATATGTACCTTTTTAGCTAGATTCATAACATCTTCTTTAGTAACTTTTTCCATTTGTTTTTTTCTAACATCTATTCTATCGTTACCCACAAAAAGTTCAGAAGTATAATTACTAGTGATTTCACTTTGAGAATCTTCAATTTTAATTAAAGAATTATAATAAATCTCTTTAACTCCTTCAAATAATTCTAAAGGAAAATTACCTTTTTCCATATTTTTCATTTCTTTTTTTACCAAATCATATGTCTTTTCAAAATCAGAGCCATTTATTCCCGCATATATTTTCATGGTTTCAAACAAGTTTTGTCTAGTGGCATATATATAATAGCAAAGTGAATTTTTTTCTCTAACTGTTTGGGTCAAAAGAGAATTCATTCCTCCACCTAAAATCCAAGAATACAAAACAAATACATACTTTCTTTCAAAGTCGGTTAAATCCATTAGTTTGCACCCTATAACTAAATTACTTTGAGTATTTAAAGATGGCTCAATAATAATTTTTTCTTCTTTATTATAACTATCTTGCTTAATTAAATGATTAATTTTTTTCTTTGAACCTTTAAATTTAATAAGTTTACTAAATATATTTTTTATTTTGGTAGGATTAACATCACCACAGACAAATATATCTAATGTGCCTTCCTTCATAATTTTCTTATAAAAATCATAAAGTTCTTCTGCCGTTAAACTTTCGATACTTTGAATAAATTCATTTAACTTCATAACATCATATTTTCTTGTTTTCATTTCTTCAGACAAACGGCCACTCGCATAATCTTGTGGTCTATCTTTCATAGTCCTATAATATTCAAGTAACTTTTCCTTTTGAATTTCAAACACTTCTCTATCAAAACCATTATCTACAATTTTAGGTTCAAATATAAAACTGGTCAAAAATTTAAAATTAGCTTCATTCATTCCAATTTCTGTATATTTTTCATTCGCAAAACTGGCACTTAAAGCAAGTATGTCTTGGGTACCACTACTTAAGATCCTAATGTTATAAGATGGGTCGTAAATACTCGCACAAAAAACATTGATATCTCTTAAACTATCAAAGTGACTACTTGTTTGAATAAGTAATCTACTAAGCATTCCCATATATCTTTCGGTATCTTTTTCATCTTCAAATCTTATATTAATATTATAAGAAATAGTTTTAAAACGTTTAGTTTTAATAACATGTAGATTAAAACCATCCATATCATAATCTGTGTATGTCATTTCACACCCCCATAATTAGTATAACCAGAAACAATAATTATAAAACAGAATCTAAGGCAAGTTTAATCATTTTATCCAAACCTTGCTCTCTTTCTTCTGTAGTAGCGACATCTTTAATATATTTTGAATCAACCACACTCATTAAACAGGCCGCTTTTTTACCAAGCATTTTAGCGACATAAAATAAAGCGAAAGCTTCCATTTCGGCCGCAATTGGTTTGATACCTTCTGGCATTCTATCAAAAAATTTATTAACATCTGTCATATAGACATCAAAGCAATCTAAACAAGCTGTCATTCCACGGTATAATTTGATACCATTTTGATAAGCCACTTTACCAATTTTAATATTTAAATCCTCATCACTATAAGCAACGTGGCATAAATCATTATTTAAAGTTAAAGCAAAACTACTTTCTGTATAACAAGCTGTCGATAAAATAATATCAAATAATTTCATATCTTTTTCATAGGCACCACATGATCCTATTCTAATAATTTCTGCTACATCATAGAATTTATATAGTTCATAAGCATATATTCCCATACTAGGCATACCCATACCATGAGCCATAACAGTAACCTCTTTACCATTATATAATCCAGTATAAGCATACATTCCTCTAACTTCATTAACTAATTTATAATCTTTCAAATATTTTTCAGCAATATACTTTGCTCTCATAGGATCTCCAGGCATAATTACCGTTTTAGCAATTTCCCCTTTTTTTGCATTATTATGTGGGGTCATATTTCCACTCTCCTTTTCTATAATAAATTGTAACAAACACATATTTATAAGTCAAATATATTACCTATTTTCTTATATGTTCCAGTAACATATTTTTTGCCATTAATAATTTTATAGCTTAAAGCAAAATTAGCTAAAAGAACCATAATAAAAGGTTTGTTTTTTATTAGTCGCATGTTATCGCCTCCTATATATAACATACAATTTTTTTATTAAAATTCCTTTTAAATACACAAAAAAAACGGAAAAAATCCGTTTACTTTTCGTTTATAATTCTTTTACTTGTAAAATAAGTAACCAAGAAATAACCACCATATATAATTATAATAAGTAAAGCGGTTGTTAAAATAGATGCCATATTACTTTTCATACTCAAACTTTCCATAATTATATTCGCACACATAATTCCAAATATCGAATGAATAATAGCTATAATTAATGGAAACATAAAGAATATAAATATTGAAGTAAATAATGCCTTAATTAATTTCTTATTATCAACCCCAATTCGCCTTAACATCTGATATTTTTCCTTATTATCACTACTATCAGAAAGTTCCTTTAAAGCAAGTATAGCAGCTGATGAAATCAAAAATATAACTCCTAAATAAAGTCCAACAAATATCATAATAGCTCTTAAACCCGTACTAGCACTATAAATATCTATTTTTGTATCAGCTACTGCCCCATTAGAATTAATATCAGTTTGATATTTTAAAAATTTTTCCTCGGCTTTTTCTTTATTACCTTTGTAATTAGCCGCTAAATAACTTCTTTTAGTCTCATAATTAGATGTATCAACATCATCTGGTACAACTACAATACCAGTATTGCTCTTATTACCACTCATATTAAGTAAACCTTCTATACATTTGTCATATTTATTATGATATTCTTTGCCCCCTATTTTAATCGTTACACCTTTTTCTAAAGCCATATTTTCATATTCAATCATTTGAACATAATCGGCAATCAAAATAAATTCGTCATCATTTAATGTATAAGTATCCCTTCCATAAAATGAAGCAAACTTATTATAATCACTTATCTTCATCACTGGTAAATAACTATTAACCATCAAATTAGGATATTTTTTTAAAACATCATTTAAAATAGGTTTAATTAAACTTCCAACTGTTACGTTTTCAAAACCATAAGTATTACCTTCTACATAACCACTAAAATTATCTACACTATAATCTACCTTATCTAAAATATCTGTTTTAACATCCTTAGTTTCTTCTGCATAAGAAGTAATAACTATATCAGCTGGTGTTCCATAAACTAAATCATTTTTTAAACCGACATTAATACTCCAAGCTGAAGAAAATATTGTAATTGTAAAAAACAAAAGTAAACAAATAATACTCATTGAAAACACTGTTGTATTAACCTGACTATTAATCTGTCTTAAAGTAAATATATTTAAACCTTTTAAATATAATTTTTTATTACTTTGAACTAACTTTAAAATAAAACCAGAAATTCCAAAGAAAAGCAAAAATGTTCCGATAATTCCAAGCAATATAGCAAGGCCAAATAAATCTAAACTATCCAATCTTTTAGTAGCTAAATAATAAGCATAACCTAAAACACCTACCGCTATTAAAAATATAATAACTGATAAAGTCAAATTACGTACCTTAATCTTCTCACCTTTTTTAGAGGCTGTAAGTAAGTCAATTAACTTATACTTAGTTACCGCAAACACATTAAAGACCATTAAAGTTAAATAAATAATACCATAATAAATAACCGTTTTAACTAAAGATGAAGAAGAAAATACAAACTCAAACCTAGACATATCCGCTTCAAATAATTTAGCCACCACAATACTCATAAACTGTGAAGCAATAACTCCCACAAAAAGTCCTACCAATAAAGAAACAAGACCAATAATCAAAGTCTCCATTAAAAGAATTTTAGAAACCTGCCTTTTACCCATACCTAAAGTAAGATAAATACCAAACTCCTTTTTTCTCCTTTTAATCAAAAACCTCGAAGCATATATAACCAAAAATCCTAAAATAATTGCAACTAAAATAGATACCCCACTTAAAAACTCATTCATAAGTCTAATAATATCTTTCTCAGTCCCATTTAACTGAAGCATGGCTTCCTGACCATCTAAAGCATTAAACACATAAAAGATAGCCACACCTAAAACTAAGGTTAAAAAATAAATCGCATAATCCTTAAAACTTTTCTTGATATTTTTGATAGATAACTTAAAGAGCATCATTCAAATCCCCTCCAAGTAGCGTTACCACATCTATAATCTTATCAAAAAATTCTTTCCTAGAATCATTTCCTTTAACAAGTTCGTTAAAAATCTTACCATCTTTAATAAAATATATTTTAGAACAATAACTAGCTGTAAAAGCATCATGGGTAACCATCAAAATAGTTGCTTTCAAATTTTTATTAAGTTCTTCTAACTTTTCTAAAAGCATTCTACTACTTTTACTATCCAAAGCCCCAGTTGGCTCATCAGCTAATATTAACTTAGGATTTGTAATAATAGCTCTAGCTGATGCCACTCTTTGCTTTTCGCCTCCACTCATTTGATAAGGATATTTATCTAAAACATGAGTAATATTAAGCGTTTTAGAAACCTCTTTAATTTTCTTGTCAATTTCTTTAGGTTTAATATTTTGAATAGTTAAAGCAAGAGCAATATTCTCATAGCCTGTCAAAGTATCAAGTAAATTAAAATCTTGAAATATAAACCCTAAATCTTCTCTCCTAAACTTATTTAACTTTTCTCCTCTAAGTTCTGTTACATCTACCCCATTAATTAAAATATGACCAGAAGTAACCTTATCAATAGTCGATATACAGTTTAATAAGGTTGTCTTACCAGAGCCCGAAGCTCCCATAATTCCGACAAATTCCCCTTCTAAAACATCAAATGAAATATTATCAATCGCCTTAGTTAAATTAAAACGATTGCCATAGTATTTACACGCATTTGAAACTCTAAGTATTTTATCCATTCTTTCCACCTCTGCCACTAATTATACTGAAAACTTTTTATCATAACAATTTATTTGCCTTACAAATTCTTACACTTTTGTAAGAAAAAACTAAAGAGCCTCATAATACTTTAACCCTTTAGATGTAACTACATAGTCTTTATCATCTTTTTCAATTAACTTATATTCTATTAACTTATCAAAAGCCTTAACCCATAAATCATTAACTTCTTTGCTAGAATTTAACTTAACTTCATAATTACCAGCTATAATTTTTTTCTTACTTTTAGAAAGTCTATTATCATCTGTTATTGCCTCCTCAAGTAAAATCTGACTTTTCTCACTTAATTTAATCTTATCTTCCATATCAAAAGAAAACACATAATCCATGTCATTAAACTTAAATGTCAAAGGGTCATTTTCATTTCTATCGCTTTTAACTTTTAATCCCATAATCGCCATCTCCTATCATATTATCTGTAAAAGAACCAAGTGGAAAAATAATTTTCAAAATAGTTCCCTTACCCAAAGTACTATCAATTAAAACATCATTACCTAAAGCTAAACATAATTTTTTAACTAAATAAAGGCCCATACCTGTTGAATTATACTTACTTCTTCCATTTTCTCCAGTAAAACCTTTATCAAAAACTCTAGGTAAATCTTTAGGGCTGATGCCTATTCCATTATCTTTAATAACTAAACAGGCATTTTCCTTATTAATAATTCCATATATTTCTATACATGGGTTATCCGATGTATATTTAATACTATTAACAATAATTTGATTAATAATAAATTCCATCCACTTACTATCTGTCTTAACCAAAATATCTAAATCATGCATATCTAATTTTATTTTTTTCTCTAAAAAACTATTTTTATTCTTAACAATTACCTTATTTACAATTTCACTCAATTTACTATTTTTAATCAAATAATCTTTTTCGACCATCTGACTTCTCGCATAAAATAAAATCATTTCAATTAAACCATCTATTTTAATAGCTTCTTCACTAATGCTTCCAGTAATATTATTTTTATTATTCTCACAAATTAAATTAATCGCAGATAAAGGTGTTTTAATTTCATGCACCCAAAGTTCCATAAATTCCTCAAATTCTTCTTGCAAAAACTTATATTTATTAACTTCTTCTATTTTATATTTATTAGTTATTCTTAAAATATCAAGTAAAATTTTACCTTCTAAAAAATTAGCCTTAGTAGTTTCGTGAATCAAAAGTTTATTATCTAAACTATTTATAATTATATAAAGTTCATCATAAAATAATTTCTTTTGATAAAACTTACAAAAAAGTAAAATTAAACCTAAAACTACCATTAAAAACATAACTAATATAATACCTGTATAATAAAGATTAAAAGCCATTAAAATAATGAAAATTAAAATCATTACACTTAAATAAGCACATATTAAAGGAACTTTTTCTTTCAAATAATCACTAAATTTCATAATATTATATAACCCCAGCCCCTTCTCGTTTCAATAACATTATCAAAACCAAGTTCCTCTAATTTTTTACGTAGTCTTGTAATATTAACTGTTAAAGTATTATCGTCAGTAAACATTTCACTATCCCATAGATAATTAATTAAATCATCTCTAGAAACTACTTTTCCCCTATTTTCAAGTAAATAAGCTAAAATAGATATTTCATTTTTGGTTAAAATAATAGATTTATCATTATAATTTATAGTCCCTTTAGATAAATCAATCTTCATTCCTTTATAATCTAAAATATAACTAAATAATGGATTACTTCTTTTTAAAACAGCTTCAATATGAGCAAGTAAAACCTGCAAATTATAAGGCTTAGTTATAAAATCGTCAGCTCCATAATTCATACAAATAAGCTCATCCATTTCACTATTTTTACTAGTAACTATAATGATTGGAATATTTTTTACTTTTCTAATTTCTTTACATAGATACATTCCATTAACCCCTGGAATATTAATGTCCATTAAAATTAAATCCACATCTTTACTTAAAATATCATTTAAAGTATTTTCAAAATTATCTATAACTAAAACCTCATAACCATTATTTTTTAAAAAATTAGCCAGTTCCTCTCTAATTTTAACCTCGTCTTCTACAATCAATATCTTCTGCATGATTAACCACCTTTTTTAGTATATCATAAAATTACTTGATTTACATATATTAATACTGGTGATACAATGAAAAAATTAATAAAAAATATTTTAATTCCTGTAATTATGGGAAGCGTAATTGGTTTAATTATAAGTCCATTCATGAACTATCAAGATTTAAATAAACCACCACTATCGCCTCCAGGAATCATATTTCCAATTGTTTGGACTATCTTATATATCATAATGGGTTATAGTTTTTATAAACAAAATGAACAAAACAAAACCATCTACTATACACAATTAATAGTAAATGGTCTTTGGTCAATCATCTTCTTTGTTTTTAAATGGTATTTACTAGCAACTATATGGATTATCTTATTAATAATACTAGTAATAATTATGATAAAAAATTTTTATAAAGAAAATAAACTATCTGGTTTAATAAATATTCCATATTTGCTTTGGCTATTCTTTGCCCTATACCTTTCATTTGGCGTATATTTATTAAATTAATTATCAGCAAGTTTAGATATTTCTTTTTGATTTAAACCAGTTAATTCTGAAATATCTTCTAATGGCATATTCTTTTTTAACATGTTTTTGGCTATTTCCTTGGCTTTTTGAGCTATACCTTTTCTTAATCCTCGCTTGGTTCCTTTTTCTTCGGCATCAGCTATATCAATTTGTCTTACAAACTCATCGGCTGCTTCTTTATCGTATACTCCAATTTCTTCATTCGCCTGTTCAATACTTTTTCCAAATACCATAAGCATTTCATCTCCTTTCGCTATTTCTTTTAGTTTTTCTTTGTCATTTAACTGCATCATAACTAATATTTTTTCTAATCTTGTTAACTTTTCTTTATTGTACCATTTTTTTAACGCTATTTCTAGATTTACATGATAAGTTATGTAATTATTATCGGTAATATATACCCCTTCTTTATCTCGCATTTTAGATTCATGAATTAATTTCTTTATTTTACTTCCTTTTCCGTCTAAATTAATTTGAATTACTTTTTTAGCTTTATTATATTTTTCACCTTTTTTTATACTACTCGCACTTAGACTATGGTGATAAACATTATTCTTTATTCTTGTTCCTTTACTGACATATTTATTCATTTCTATATTTATAATTTCTTCTTTTAAATAGATAATTAAATCGGTTACTTTTCCTTTATCGCTATATTTCTTCTTTAATAATTCGGTATTGACATATTTAAAATTCTCATAGATATAGGAATAATTTATTTTAGTAATGTTACTTATTAAATATGAAATGATTTTTCTATTTTCTTTTGAGCTAAATACCTTTTTAAATATAGAATCGTATGTTGCTTTGCCTATTTCTTTTACTTTATTAACCACTTTTACCTCCTCATATATTAACATACGACGTTTTTTTCTTATTTCCTCTTTTTAAAGAAAAAAAGTCAATTTCTTGACTTAAAACTATAAATACTTAATTTAGACAAATAATAATATTCTTTTTTGCACACACTATTTTATGTATATTTAAAAATTATACCAACATCTACAAGTAAGATATTTAAATTTCTGTTCTATTGAAATAACCTATATTATCTGGGATATTATTTTGAATTGCTGCCGTTTGATTAGAAAATGTGCATGTATCATCTATTGCAATCCCACCACCGCCTTTTGTTGCATTATTGGCAGTAATTGTTCCATTATAGATAGTTAAATTACTAATTGGATGTTCTAATAAATTAAATAATCTTCCAACAATTATACCCCCACCTCGATTTGTAGCTACATTACTAGAAATTTCTCCATTATGCATAGTTAAAGTTGAACTGCTAAGATTTATACCACCCCCCATTGTAGCAGAGTTGTTTTTTATATTAATGTCATTAATTACTACTATATCTCTTGCAGAAAAAAAACCACCACCATTA
>CALVII010000027.1 GCA_944329465.1 uncultured Bacilli bacterium
CCTGATATTTTTAATTGGCTTTGGAATGCTGCATACCCTACTCCCATTATTACTAATATCGCACAAAGTCCTACTATTATATAATTACGCTACGTCCTATTAATCCTTTTATTCATTTTACTTCCTACCCAATACTATTATGAATAAATCATTTTTTATTATTTTATATCTCAATTATAGAATATTTTTGAATGCAAAGCAACAACCACTCTACTTTTTTTATTTTACAATATAAGTTCGGCATAATTAATAGAGGTTACTAGGAAAGCTATTAATTTACCTAAAAAAGTCAATATGTATAAGTGAAAACACGATAAAGGATGCGAGAGTGTAATCTCCTTTTAATTTTGAATATTTTCTAAATAAAACAATTTTAACACTCTTTATGTAGTTTGACATTTTACATTTATAAGGTTATAATACGTATGCTTTTCACGGTAAAATTTATAAAATTTAAGTTTTTTTTTACTAATTATGTTAAAATAAAGTATGGAGGTAATAATTATGTTTAAGCCTTTAAAAATATTGGACGAGAAACACAAGGTTTTAAGAAAACACAGTGCGGAAGTAAAACTACCTTTATCTAAAGAAGATAAAGATACAATTGAACAAATAATTAAACATTTAACGTATAGCCAAATAGAAAAGTATGCGGAAAAATATAATTTAAGGCCTGGAATGGGACTAGCGTTCCCACAGCTTGGCAAATTAAAGAGAATTATCGTTATAGTTTACGAATATGAAGATGGTAAATTTAAAAATTATGTCATAGTCAATCCAAAGATAATCAGTCATTCTGAAGAAAAAGTGGCTTTAGAAACTGGTGAGGGATGTTTAAGTGTCAATAGAGAGGTCGAAGGACATGTTCCTAGATATGCGAGAATTACAATTACAGGATATGATCCTGATGGTAATAAAATTACTATTAGGGCCCGTGAAGATTTGTCGGTCGCTTTTCAGCACGAGGTTGATCATTTAGATGGGATTTTATTTTTTGATAGAATAGATAAAAATAAGCCTTTCTTTAATGAAAATGAAATAAGATTGATCTAGGAGGAAAATTATGAAAAAAATTATTGCGAAATATGTTTTATTAATTATAGTTACTTTTGCTGCATCTATTTTTATATATGAATATGTTATGAGTAACACACCAATTAATACAGAAAGTGATATTCTTTATACTCAAAACCAAATAGAGACTCAAATGCTTAGTAATACCAACTATACGATAGATAATCCAAATGTTATATTAAATCCATATGGAAATTCACCCCTTTCAGCTTTAATTGTCTTTCAAACTAAGGACTTAACAACGACCACGGTAACTATTAAAGGAAAAGATGGAACAAAAGATTTAACACATACATTTACACCAGCCAAAATACATATTTTACCAATTTATGGTCTTTATGCGGGATATGATAACAAAATTGTAATAGAAGCTAGTGGTATAAAAAAAGAAATTATAATTACGACAGCTAATCTTCCAGAAGATTTTTCTAAGGTAACTGATTTAACTAATAAAGATTTTGAAACTGATGAATTTTATTTTACAACTCCAGAAGAGATCGGTTATACAGCAGCTTATGATATGAATGGCGAAGTAAGATGGTATTTAGTTGGAGATTATAAATGGGATATTCAAAGATTAAATAACGGTCATATATTACTTAGTAGTGATAAGATTTTAAGTAAAAATTATAGTATTGGTTTAATTGAGATGGATTTACTTGGTAAGGTTTATTATGAGTATGCAATCCCAGGTGGCTACCATCACGATGTTTATGAACTTAACAACGGAAACTTACTTTTAGCTTCAAATAAGTATGGCAGAGATACGTCAGAAGATATTGCAGTAGAAATCGATAGAGCAACAGGAAATATTGTTAAAGAGATTGACTTATATGATATTTTACCGGGCAAGAAAAAAGGCAACTGGTTTGGCATGAATTCGATAAATTACGATGTCAATACTAATTCAATTACAATATCTGGGTATAATGGCAATATGATTGTGAATTTAGATTATCCTACTTTAGATATAAACTGGATTATTGCGGATGATAATATAGAAAGTGAATACAAACAATATCTATTAAAAGCTAATGGTCATATTGATTATCCAAATAAACCAGAATCAGTTAATTTAATTAGTGGTAATAGAATGATGTTTGTAAGTGAAATAGATGGTAAAAAACATTTGCTTACTTATCAAATAGATTATTCTAATAGAACGGTTAAAGAATTAAATGATTTAGTGCTTCCTAGTAATGAAGAAACTTATTTAGAAATTACTGGAGACGGTGATTATGTTATTACTCAAGGTCATACTTTAATGGAAATACAAAATGGTGATAAAGTGATTAGTATGAATGTCAATTCGACTTTATATAATACAAAAAAAATGAGTTTATATGCGAATGATGTTTATACTGGAGTTCAGGGGGTTAGGCTTGGAAGTTTAGGTGAATCAACAGTCGTTAAAAATCACTTGTTATTAGGAGCTAAAAATGACAACTCTATTTTAGAAAAATACAACATTTCACTTTATAAAGATGTGTTTGGTTTGAAGGTTTCTGGAAAATTTAAAGAAAGTGACGATGTTCAAATAATCCTTGATAATGTTTTAGATAAAAAAACTTATGATTTAGTAGTTCCTAAAAATTCAAACAAAAAAATAACCGCTTCTCGTTACATAAGTGAGGATAATATTAAAGGTAAATATTATATATATTTTAGGATTAATGGTACTATTTATAAATTAAAAAAATATGTAAATTTTTATTAAAAAACGTTAGATTTTAAAGTCTAACGTTTTTAATTTATATTACTATCATAACCTTCGGTTTCATAATTTGAACCACATTTTAAAAATGGTTTATATGATATTTTGGCTTTATCTTGAATGAATTCAACATAGCCTGTGCACTCTACTTTCTTATCATTTGGGTCAGTTAATTTATCTAGATATTTTTCTTCTTTAAGCATTGAATAACTTAAAGACCATACTTCAGTATCTAAAGCATTACCAGAATAATTATCGTTCTGATATCTTTCAGCAGCTTTTTTAAGTTCTTGTTCTAAATCTTGATAAGTGAGTTTTTCTTCAGTTTTGGTTGCTTTTTTAGTTTCTTTTTCATCACTTACCACACCTTGATATAATGACATAATAATTATCATGGCAATAAAGATAACACTAATTACTATAACAAATTCTTTGATTCCAAAACCTTTTTGATTCATATTCTTTTACCTTTCATTTTATCTTCGTTAAATCTATATAAAGTACCTGGTCTACCACTACCTTTAGATGTTTTAAAACCAGTATCGATAACTAATTCTTGATTGACGAATTTCTTATGAAAGTTACGTCTATCAATTGGTTTACCCAAAACATTTTCATAGAAATTTTGTAATTCTGGTAAGGTAAAGTCACTTGGAAAAAATGCAAGTAGCATATCGTCATAATTACTTATGATTTTTTTCTTCACATCTTCGGTTACAGTATTTATTATACTTGCATGGTCAAAACCTAGTTTTGGAAGTTCGTCTACTTCAAACCATTCCTTATCTGAAGTACTTTGTTTCATATCAGTTAATCCTTTGTCGGTAACTGCAATGAAAGACATACCAATGATTCGTCCACTTGGATCACGGTCTAAGTTACTAAAGGATTTACTTTCAAAAACAGTAGATTCTTCTAAACCGGTCATGTTTTTATATATTATATTCACGTTTTCTTCTAAGGTGGTTACATTATCTAAAGGTGCACTCGGAAGGGTCCAATATCCTTTATATGGTTCTTCCTGCTTTTTCTTTAAATAAATTTTTAATTTACCTTCATCAGCGGCATAAATAAGTAATAGTGTTTCTACTATGTTATAGTAAGAATTTTCCATAATATCACCCTTTGCGTCAAAATTTACGCATTATTATATACTGATATTATAAAATTGTCAATTTGATAGATTTTCAGTATTTTTTATTTTATCATAAACAATGGCCAACGCATATTTAAAATCTTGGTTAGCTTCAATGTTTAACATCAAGTCATTATATTTTTCATTCTCTATAGGATAAGAAAATAGACATAAATCTTCTGCTTTGATATTCTTTTTAGTTCTGAGTAAAGTTTCGATACTCGCAATATCAGCGGTAATGTTTTCATATTGTTTGGTATTTTTATAATCTAAAACAGCTTTTATCATTAGAAAAGTTACTATACTATGACCGTATTCTTTGCGAAAATAACCATCTAATAGTTTAAATTGATCCCTATAATCGTGTGCATTACTTATATAGGAATAATCTTTGTTATAAAGCATCATAACAAGTTTTACTAAATCGTATTTTTGATAGTGTTGCTTATGCATAGTATAAATGATGGCTTTATCTAAAATGTCATAAACTGGGTTTTGAAATTCTAATTTTAATCTTAAGTTTAATGTATCTTCGTTCGTCATGGTTATCCCCTTTTCTACTATAAATATTATACCAGAAAAAGTATATAAAAGAAAGATCATTAACCTATTTAAGTCAATGACCTTTTTTCACATTAGTTCAAATTATTATATCTACTTAATTTAAGATAATTATATAATTTGTTATTTTTTAAATTTTGATAAATTTATTTCTTACAGTTATAACTAGTTGGCAAGTACTAAATTACAAAAGTAGTTATGGCTTTTGTCAATTTAGATTAAAACAATTGAAAATGACTTCGATTTGTAGTATACTTATTTTAAATAGGAGGACAGAAGATGAACGAAAGATATTCGGATGATTTTGAAAAAATTAATAGTGGTAATCCATCACAAAACCAAGAAATTAAAACTAGTCAAAATTTAGAAACTATTGAAAAGTTGTTTGGTGAATGGGACGATGAAGATAAAAACACTTCTGAATCATTTAGTTTAAATAATCAAAACTTTGATAATGGAGTTTTAAGTTATGAACCCAAGGTAGAAAATGATTATAATCCATCTTATCAAGAAAGTTCACCTGATGCCTCAAACGATGGCTTAGATGTTTTGGATCAAACTATGGACATAAATGGAGCTAATTTAGAAGAACTAAAAGCTCGATTGGCCGAATTACACGAATTATATGATGATGCCCCTTCTGATAATTTAGGAGAAAATCCTAGTCAAACCCAAAGTAAAGGTAAATCTTTAGTTAAAGCGACTAAACAAGGAATTGCATTTTCAAATGGTAGTTTAACTAGAACGTTTTTAGACTGTGCGGTATTATGCTTTGTTACAGCTTCTATGGGATTTGTGTTTATTATGAATATAATTAATCATATTTAAGGTTTGTCCTTAAATTTTTTTATTTTTCATTTTGAAGTTATAATCACATATATTTTTATTAGAGGTGTGATTTAATGTTTGACTTTTTAAAAAAACTATTTAAAGATTTTTATCTTTTTACAGCTTCTTATTCTAACAATGTTTTTCCGGATCCTTTGTCTAAGGAGGAAGAGGAAAAATATATTAAATTAGCAAATATGGGTGATATGAATGCGAGAAATAAACTTATAGAACACAATTTAAGATTAGTCGCCCATATTGTTAAAAAATATGATCATAGTTTGGAGATGAATGACGATTTAATTAGTATTGGAACAATTGGACTTATTAAAGGTGTGGATAGTTATTCTTTTAAACACAAAACAAGGCTTACTACATACTGTGCGAGATGTATTGAAAATGAGATCTTAATGTTTTTTAGGTCTGATAAAAAAAACAATAAAAATATAAGTATTGATGAACCTATTGGATTTGATAAAGAAGGCAATGCAATTACTTTTTTAGATATTTTAAAAACTGATAAACCGGATTATGCTTTAGATATTCATATAAAAGATAATGTAAAGTTACTAAAAAAATATTTTGAGGTTTTAACTGATAGAGAAAAAGAAATTATTATTAAAAGATATGGCTTAGATGGTAATGACGAACTTACCCAAAAGGAGATTGCGAAGGAACTTGGTATTTCGAGAAGTTATGTGTCTAGAATAGAAAAAAGAGCTTTGACAAAAATGCTTAGAGAATTTATTAAAAATAAAAATAGTTGATTTCTCAAAACTGTGTCTGGACACAGTTTTAGAAAATAGAAAAACTAGCTCATTTGAACTAGTTTTCTTCATTTACAATTTCATGGCATCTTGGACATAAATGATTAGTTAAATCAATTTCATTAAAGTAATTCCAGCATCTTTCACATCTTTCACCATCAAACTTTTGAACTTTAACCGAACAATATTCATATTTAGGCAGTTCTTCTGGGGTTAAGATGACTTCTGAAACAATAAATAACTGTTTTAATTTAGTTAAGATTGGTTTTAATGTTTCTTTATCTTCGTCACGTAGATTTAAGAATACTTTAGCTTCTAGCGATTTACCAATAACTTTTTCATTTCTAGCCTCTTCTAGAGCCTTATAAACATCATTTTTAATGCCAAAGAATAGATCAAACATTTCTTTTAATTCAACTTCGTCTTTATATGTTCTAACCTCTGGGAATCTTTCTAAATGAATACTTTTTTCTTTTTTGCCTGGAAGTAATTTATAAACTTCTTCAGATGTATAAGGTAAAATTGGAGCCATTAATTTTATTAAGGATGTTAAAACTTCATATAAAACCGTTTGAACACTTCTTCTTTCATCGCTATCGGATTTTTCGATATATAAAATATCTTTGGTATAATCTAAATAGAAATTAGATAATGAATTTACATAATTGTTGATTATTTTATATATTTCATCAAAGTTATAATTATCATATTCTTTAATTGCTTTTTTAACAATGTCATTTAATTCAACTAGCATGTATCTATCAGAAACAGGCATTTTGTCATAAGCAATTTTATCGGTATTTGGATCAAAATCAAATAAGTTTCCAAGTAAAAACCTATAAGTGTTTCTTATTTTTCTATAAGATTCTTTGACACCAGCTAATAATTCGTCACTAAATCTTACATCTTCTGTATAATCTACGCTGGCAACCCATAGTCTTAATATATCCGCACCTTGCTTACTAACAACATCCATTGGTCTTACGATATTACCAATACTTTTACTCATTTTAAAGCCTTTACCATCTAAGACAAAACCGGCTGAGACTAATTCTTTATAAGGACTATGTCCACTATAAGCCATACTACAAATTAGTGAAGAATTAAACCAGCCACGATATTGATCGGATCCTTCTAGATAGACATCTGCTGGATAAGGTAATTTTCTTTCTAGTAAGGTTCCGGCCCAAGAGGTTCCTGAATCAAACCACACATCCATAATATCAGTTTCTTTAGTGAAGTTACCATTTGGACTAGCGGGATTAGTATATCCTTTTGGAAGTAATTCTTTGGCATCTTTTTCAAACCAAATATTTGAACCATGTTTTCTAAATAATGAAGCAACATGCATCATGACATCGTAATCGACAATTGGGGTGCCATCTTCATTATAGAAAATTGGAATTGGGACCCCCCAAGCTCTTTGTCTTGAAATACACCAGTCTCCCCTATCTTTAATCATATTATAAATTCTAGTTTTACCCCAATCTGTATGGAATTTAACATTAGTATCTAATTCTTTTAAGATGTCGTCTCTTATTTTGTCAACACTGCAGAACCACTGTTTGGTAGCTCTAAAGATAATTGGTTTTTTAGTTCTCCAGTCATGAGGATATGAGTGGGTTATTTTCTTTAATTTTAGTAAATAACCATTTTCTTTTAACCATTTTGGAATTTCTTTATTGGCATCTTCTACAGATAAACCTTCAAACATTCCAGATTCTTCATTTAAAATACCGTTGTCATTTACGCCGTTTACCATACCTAGGTTATATTTTTTTCCAACATTGAAATCGTCTTCACCATATGAAGGAGCGGTATGAACTAAACCAGTTCCGGCATCTAAAGTAACATGATCTGCAGTGACAACTGGTGATGTTCTATCCATAAATGGATGTTTATAGATAACACCTTCTAAATCTTTTCCTTTAAAAGTTGATAATATTTCATAATTTTCAAATTCAAATTCTTTCATTAATTCTTCTAATAACTCGCTTGCGACAATATAATTGTTATTATCCACTTTAACTTTAGAATAGTCAAAATCAGGTCCAGCACAAACTCCCATATTACCTGGTAAAGTCCAAGGCGTAGTTGTCCATATTACTAACTTATCTCCAGCTTTTATATCACCTTTTCCTTCAGTTACAGTAAAAGCAACATAAATTGATGGGTCGGTTTTATCTTTATATTCAATTTCAGCTTCAGCTAAAGCGGTTTCACTACTTGGAGACCAATATACTGGTTTTAAGCCTTGAAAAATTAAACCTTTTTCAGCCATTTTGGCAAATACTTCGATTTGTCTTGCTTCATATTCTGGGTTTAAAGTTATATATGGATGATCCCAATCAGCAATAACATTTAATCTTTTAAAGTCTTCCATTTGGGTTTCAACTTGTTCTAAAGCATATTTTTTACAATATTCTCTAAATTCGGCAGTAGTCATCTTTTTTCTATCGACACCACTATTGGTAACGGCTTGTTCGATTGGAAGACCATGAGTATCCCAACCTGGAATGTATTCGACAAAATATCCTTCCATCATTTTAGAACGGTTGATAAAATCTTTAAGTATTTTATTTAGAGAATGACCCAAATGAATATTACCATTCGCATAAGGTGGTCCATCGTGCAAGATAAATGGTTTATTGCTTTTATTTTTGTTTTTAATTAAATTATATAAGTCCATCTCTTCCCATTCAGTACGTTGTTTTACTTCATTTTCAGCTAGGTTGCCACGCATTTTAAATTCGGTTTGTGGCATTAATAATGTGTCTTTATAATCCATAAAATACATCTCCTTATTTTACTGCTATTTCATTTTTGATAGCTTTTAAAATTTCATTAAAAGCTAATAGGTTATCATTTATTACTTTTTGATAATTTTGTTTATCTCCATAAGGTCCAAGAGGGTTACCACCCATTTTAGATAATTCAATTAATAAAAATCCTGGAAGTAACATTCTTATCATATCACCAGTGCCAGTTAACTGTTTAGGATATGGCATAATTTTATATTCGGTTATATTTTGATAAGAAATAGCTAACAGTTCATTATATTTGTCGATAGTCCTTAAAGCTTCTTTTTGCTTTTTTACTTCAAGTGGATTTTTAGGTCTAGAATAAATAACCCCTCCAGTACCATGATATGAAATTGCCCCTACATATTTTTCTTCTTTGTTTAAATTTAATAAGTGTTTTAATAATCCGGTGTTTTCATTTTCAAAAGTGAATTTTTGATCACTTACGGAAACTTTTCCTTGTGGGCCTTTAACTTCTCGCATAAGATTTACAAATCTCATGGTTCCAAATAATGGTTTGAAACCCTTTTTTCTTTTTTCTTCTTCTTTTATTTTAAAGTTGTTTGGATTATTTTTATTTAAATCAACACCATTTGAGTTTGCTCTCCAGTCTATTAAAGAAGCTTTAGGAAATGTGTAACTTTCATATTTAGTTTCCATGATATTTTTTACTTTATTTTTTAACAAAGTATATCTTTTATCTTTTTCTTCAATATTTTGATAGCTCAAATTTTTAAACATCTGATGGTGAAATTTTTCTTTATAAATAACCGGATTGTCCAAATTATCTATTATTTTGAGTTCATAAAGAGTTTGAAATAATTCAGATATTTTGGGTTTAACATTTTCTTTATGGCAAGAAGTTAAAAAGTTAAAAACATCATCTTTAGTAATATCTTTTAGGCGATATTCATCCCAAAATTTATCTATAATATCTTTATCTTCTAAAAACTTGTTTATTTCTAAATATACCCTATCATCTTTACAATAATTTAAATAATAATTTCTAGAAAATGTTTCGAATTCTTTTTCCGTTAATTGACTAACATAAGGCTTTAAAACTTCAGTTACGATAATAAAACCTTCGGGATTTTGACAAGGAATAAAGTCTAAGGTAAATTTATTACTATCAAAATCTTTGTATACGCCTTTACCTTCGGATATTACTTTCATTAATTTAAGAATAAAATCTACACCAATAATTTCAGTTCCATGAGTTCCAGCCATAACAGTTAGATGTTTAGGGCCATTTCCAATTGTATAATGTGTAACTGGAAAACCGCATGGTGATAAGCATAAATCTTTTCTTTTAATGACAGGATTTTTATTTTTAGCTTTTACTAAAGCATCTAAATATTCACTTAATTTATCATAAGTGATAAAATCCATTACTTAACCCCTTTTTTAAATCCTTTAGTACCATTATATTCACTTAAAATGTTAGAGGTAAAACTTGAGGTTTTACGCATTTCATTTTTGTAATCTTTAATAGCTGTTTTGATTAACTCGTCAGTTAGCGTTTTATAATCTTTACCTTTTGGCTTATATAAATAGAAGGCAAGTGAGCCTGGAATAGTATTTGGTTCATTGACATATATTTCTCCTGTTTCTTTATTTACAAGATAATCTATTCGGCAAACACCTTTTAGATTTAGTATTCTAAACACTTTTTTAGAGGTTTCATATATTTCATTTGTCATATCTTCTGGAATACTAGCTGGTATTTCAAATTCACTATTTGACATAGAAGTTGGCATTTTACTAGAATTTTTTATTCCTTTACCTTTTGATCCTCCTAAGTATTTATCTTCAAAGGTTAAAAGTTCGTGTTTCATTTTCATTTCGGCAATTAAACTAGTTTCTGAATATTCATAATTACCACATACAGCACAGTTTAACTCCATAAGGTTTGGAATCATCTGTTCTATAATTATTTTCTTTTCATATTCTAAAGCGTCTTCGACAGCTTTAATTAATTCATTTTGATTATGAGCAACGCCAATACCAATAGTACTACCTAAATTGGCTGGTTTAACAATAACTGGATAACCTAATGTTTCACTATTTTTAATTATTTGGTCTTTGTCCATGTTATATTCATAGTCATAGAACCAGACATATTTTGGGGTTTTGATATTATTAGCTTCTAAAACTTGTTTTAATAGTACTTTATCTTGGCCTAATGCGGCACCTAATACTGATGGACCAACGACTGGAAGACCTAATGTTTCTAAGAATCCAGCCAAAGAACCATCTTCGACACCTTTACCGTGAACTATAGGAAAAGCAACATCAATAGTATTTACTTCTCTACCAAATAATCCTTTGATCTTTTGAAGAACTATATCATTACCTTTTCTACAAATGGTTATTTCTTTAACAAATTTTTTCATGTTGTCAAAGTATTTATAAGTGTCCATATCCCTTAGAGCTGTACCTGTATAAAAATGTCTATCTTTACTGATGTAAATAGGGATAATTTCATATTTTTCTTCATCGATGTTTTCCATCGCTTGTAGAGCAGAGATTATACTTACTTCGTGTTCAACGGAATCTCCACCAAAAATAACTCCAACTTTAATCATTTAAATCACTCCTTTTCATTAAATATATCTGGTAAGTCATTTTCTAATAAGACATATGTTTCATTTTCTTTTAAAGATTTGATTAATGGGAAAGCTTTTAAGACATCGTTTATAACATGAATTTTGCTTTCATCATAACCTTTTTCTTTTAAGCCCTCATAAATTGGTTTAGTTTTTTCAGCACCGACCAATATTACTTCATCAGCACTTTCGGCTATCTGCATACCGAACTCTTTATTTTTTTGTTCTTCTTCATCACCTAGTTCAATCATACCTGGGGTTACAACAATATGTTTTCCAGGCATCATTTTTAAAACATCTAAAGCCATTTTAGCTCCCGTTGGATTTGAATTATAAGCGTCGTCAATGATGTTTATATCACCGTTTTTCTTTAGTTCTAGACGGTGGGCGACTGGTTTTACTTTAGCTACACCGGCTTTTAACTGTTCGGTTGTCATACCAAATTCTTTTCCTAAAGCTATGCCAGCTAAAATGTTATAGACATTATTATAACCTAATAATTTGGTTTCAAATGAATATGGTTTATTATCTCCCTTAAAATAACAATCGAATTTAGTACCATTTGGACTTAAGGTTATATTAGAAGCTTTGACATCAACGTCATCGCTATCGATACCAATCCATTTTATTTGACAGTTATTTTTTATTTTATAACTTCTTTGCCACTCGTCATCACCATTTAATATACCAATTCCATCACTTGGAAGGGATTCAATTAATTCAAATTTGGTTTTTTGAATGTTTTCTCTAGAACCAAATGTGGCAAGGTGAGCTACACCTATTTTGGTGATTATACCATATTTTGGATGGACTAGGTCACAAAGTTCTTTGATATCACCAGCTTGACAAGCACCCATTTCGGCTATAAAAACATCAGTGAATTTATCTAAATAATTATTGATGGTGATCATTAAACCAAATGGTGTGTTGAAATTTTTAGGTGTTGGCATGGCGTTATATTTTATATTTAAGATATCATTTAAAATATTTTTACTACTTGTTTTTCCGTAGCTTCCTGTAATACCAATTACTTTTAATGATTTCATGCTTCTTATTTTATTAGTAGCTTTAACTTTAAAATATAAACCCACTAAACTTTCAACTGGAGTATTTATAAGTAGGGCAATTAAAATATATAGACAGTTTATGTAAGCTAAAAGTCCTAAGATTAAGTAGCAGTATACTAAATTAGTTTCATTTACTAAAAGAGCCATTATTATAATTGGAAGTAAAAGAACTAAGGTGTTTGTGAAGACTAATCTTTTAACTCTAGCGGTATATTTTAAAGGTAATTTATTTTGTGATTTTTTTCTTTCTAATATTAAATTAACGGTTAAAAATAAATATATAACATTAAAGGTTATCATTAATAGTGGTAAATTATTAATAAATATAAATATTACTAAGATGATAAAAAATATACTATAGTCTTTAAATCCTTTAGCTGGGTTTTTGAAAAGCCATTTTAAATATGTTTTTTTTCGGTTATATTTGTTTTGCTGAAGCATATGCATGGAATCCTGGCTTTTTAAAAATACATAAATAAAATAAATGATAACAGTAATTAAAAATTCTTTTGTCATAGTTACTTCTCCTTTATAAAGTTTTTAATTATAGAATTGGTTTGCCCAAGTCTTTCTAAATAGGCGTAGTGTGTGCATCCTTCATATGGGATTACAGCCGAATCTTTGATTAAGTTTTCTAGCTCATAAGCGTCAGCAATCGAAACGGCGGCATCATTTGTACCCCATATGATTATAGTTGGACAAGTGATTTTTTTAATATCTTCGGTAATGTCAGTATTTACGTGTTTTACCAATATGTTTCTCATCATTGGACTAGCATTTCTATAATCGGTGGAACCCATATGTTTTTTCATGGTTTCGGCTAGTTTATTTAATCCAGGCAATGTCTTTATTCTTTTTAATGTTTTTACTTTTAAACTGTTTGGATTTTTTTTGACTTTAAATGGACTACCAAATAAAATCAGTTTTTTTACAGGATACATACTGGCGTATAATAAACTTAGTTTACCACCAAATGAATGACCGATTAAAATTGGATTTTTGACATTTAAACTAGTTAATAGTTCATGTATCATATTTACAAAGTCTTTTAATTCCCAAACTTCTTTTGGTTCTTCACTTTTTCCGTGTCCTGGAAGGTCGATAATAATCACATCATTATCTATTAGACTATCACCAACTGGTTTCATCATTTCGATGTTTTGCCCCCAGCCATGAAGTAAAACAACGGACTGTTTATCTATGTTTCCATACCTTATATAATTTATATTGATATTTCTATATTTAAACATTTTCTCACCTATCTCTAATTATAGCATACTACCCCTTTTTTAATCAATAAAATCAACAAAAAAACGTCCTGTTTAAGGACGAGTTTGGTTCTATAATAAATAGTGTTGGTGAGTAAAAATTTCATTGACACTATTTTATATAAAAAAAGAGTCATCAACC
>CALVII010000028.1 GCA_944329465.1 uncultured Bacilli bacterium
CGAAAACCCTATGGGGTTATCCATAGGGCTAACTTTGATATTCGGTGTTGGTTGACCGTGCAAGTATTTTCCGAACTTTTTATTATTCTTAATATCAATAATATTATAACACATAATGTCGTATTTTCTGACGAAAAAGTTAATATTTTGTAATTTGACTTTAAAATGTTTCTAGGTGATTAATAATGAACTTTGAAAGATTATTTTTACTTAGACAAAGCAATGGTTTAACACAAGATGAAATGGGAAAGATTTTAGGGGTAAAAAGAGTTGCTGTTTCGCAGTGGGAAAATACTAAAGAGATTATTCCTTTAGATAAATTGAATATTTATTCTAATTATTTTAATGTCAGTTTGGATTATCTCGTTGGTTTAGATGATAATAAAAATACTAAAAATATAAAATTAAATAAAAATATTATTGGTAAAAATTTAAAAATTTTTAGAAATAAATTAAATTTAACTCAAAAAGAACTAGCAAATCTTTTAAATACTTCACACTCTACAATAAGTGCGTATGAATCAGGTAAAACGATGCTACTAACAGCTTTTGCTTTTCAAATATGCAGTAAATATAAAGTTTCTTTAGACTGGCTTATAGGAAAATCAAATGATATGTTTATAAAACAAAAAGTGCTAAACTAAAAGATTATTTAATATCTTCTAATTTAACACTTACTAATTTACTTACGCCAGATTCCTGCATAGTTATGCCGTATAATATATCGGCATATTCCATGGTTTTTTTCTTATGAGTAATAATTATAAATTCGGATTTTTCTTTTAATTTTTGAACATACTGTCCAAAAGTATCGACATTAGCTTCATCTAAAGCGGCTTCTACTTCGTCTAGAACACAAAAAGGTGAAGGTTTAGATTTTATTATAGCAAACAACAAACTTATAGCTGTTAAGGTTTTTTCACCACCGGAAAGTAAGGTAATACTATTTAATTTTTTACCTGGTGGTGAGGCAACAATATCCACTCCTGTTTCTAAAATATTATTTGGTTCAGTTAATTTTAATTCGGCATGACCACCACCAAACAGTTCTTTAAAGGTTGCAGTAAAGTAGTTACTAATTGTTTTAAAGGTATCTGTAAATTCACTAATCATTACTTTATCCATTTCGTCAATTATTTCAAGTAAGGTATTTTCGGCCTGTGTTAAATCAGTTATTTGGTTATTTAAGAAGGTATATCTTTCATTTACCTCTTCATATTCCTCTGGAGCCGTTGGGTTAACAACACCTAAGTCTTTGACTTTTTTCTTTAATTTGCTTACTTCAGATTTAGCCAGATTAAAATCGATGTCTAATTTATAGTTTTCTTTGGCTTTTTCATAAGTCATACTATAGGTGTCTGTTAGAGTATTTAATAGGTTATCTAGTTTAACTTCTAGCCTACTTGCTTTAATTTCTAGATCTTTTAATTCGTTAGATTTACTATTATATAAAGTATTTTCTTTTTTTAAGGAAGCTTCAAAATCTTCTAATGATTCATTTAAATTTTGCTTTTCATTTATTAAAGAAGATAATTCTTGTTCAGCTTCAGTTTTAGTTTTTAAAGCGGCATAGTATTTATCTAATACTTCTTCTTCTTCTTTAGAAAGTCCACCATTTAAAATTTTATTATTACTACTTATATTAAAGTTTATCTCTTCTAATTTGATATTTAACTCATTTAATATAGATTCTTTGTTATACCTATCTTCTTCTTTTAACATTTTATTTTTATTTAAAATATATATTTTATCTTCAGTAGCTTTTAGATTATAATCTATTTCGTTGATTTCGTTTTCTATTTCTTTAACCTTAGAAAGTAAAAGTTCTTTTTGTTTTAAATCATTTTCTAATTCGTATTTATCACTAATAACATTACGAATTTTATTTTGTTTACCTCCTGTCATAGAACCACCGACATGTATTATTTCACCATCTATTGTAACTACTCTATAACGGTTATTTATTGCTTTACTTATGTTTGTAGCGGTATCAATATCTTTGGCTACTATGATGTTTCCAAGTTGATTTAAAATGATATTCGTATATTTTAAATTGTATTTTGTTAGATTGCTGGCAACATCAATATAACCATTTATTGTTTTTATTTTACTTAAGGTTTCATTATCAATATATTTAGGTTTTATGACGTTTAGTGGGAAAAAAGTGGCTCTACCAATGGTTTTTAAGTAATTAATTGCTTCCTTGGCGGATTTTTCGTCGTCAACTATTATATTATTGGTATTATAACCTAAAGAAGTTGTAATGGCCAAAGCATATTTTTCATCTGTTTCAATAATATTACCTAAAGCATTATGAATACCTCTTAATTTAGGATTATTTAAAACACTTCTAACTGGGAGTGGCAAAGAACCACCATTTTCAATTTCTCTTTGTAAGTTTTCAATTTTAAATTCTAAATTATTTTTTTCCCTAAGTAGATGTGTTAATCTTGTTTCTAGATTATTTTTATTTTGTTTTATTTCATTTTGTACTTTTTCTAAAGAAGTTATTTTTTCTTTAAATTTTTCTATATCAATGTTTGTATGATTAATATCACCAATTATTTTTTCAATATCATTTTTGGTCTTTAACTCTTCTTCTTTTAGGTTTAATATGTTTTGATGAATTTTATCATCAGAAGTTTTATTTTTTTGTCTTTCATTTATTAGGTTTTTTTTACTATTTAATCTTTCTGCTAAAGTTGTTAGTTCTAAAATTTTGTCCTGCATAACTTTAATTTGTGTATCTAATGAGGCAATATCATTTTTATATTTTTCGATTTGAACTTCATTTTGATTGCCAGAAGTCATTAATTTAATGACCTCTTCATTTAAAGAGTCGATTTTATCTTTACTATTTTGATATTCAAAGTTGATGTTGGTAATATCTTCGGTAATTAAAGATATTTCTAAGTTTTCTAATTTATCTTTAACCTTTTGATATTCTATGGCTTTATCTTTTGCTTCTTTTAAGGGATTTAAACGATCTTCTAATTCTTTTAAAATATCGTTTATTCTATTTTTGTTATCGTGGGTTTTATCTAATTTTTTAATGGCTTCTTCTTTTCTTCTTTTGTATTTTAAAACACCAGCGGCTTCTTCAAAGATAATTCTTCTTTCATTTGGTTTACTACTGATAATACTTTCTATTTTACCTTGTGAGATAATATTAAAACTTTCTTTAGCAATACCACTATCTAAAAGTAAATTTGTTAAATCTTTTAGTCTTACTCTTTCACTGTTTAAAAAATATTCGTTAGTTCCATCCTTATAGACTCTTCTTTTGATTTCAACTTCGTCATAATCTAAAGGAAGATAATGGTCGGCATTATCAAATATTAGCGATACTGAGGCAACATTCATGGGGTTTCGCGATTTACTACCAGAAAAAATGACGTCGGTCATTGTGCCTTCGCCTCTTAATGATTTTACTGATTGTTCTCCTAAAACCCATCTTATAGCATCAACAACATTACTTTTACCAGAACCATTAGGTCCAACAATACCATTAATACCGTTTGTAAATTCTAAGTTTGTTTTATCGGCAAAAGATTTAAAGCCATGGGCTTTTAATGATTTTAAATACATAATTATCACACCCTACACTATGTTTAATTATACAATAATTTGACATTTTAGGCAATAATTAACGCTTAATTCATAAAATGTGAATTAAGCGTTATTTCTATTTTATTTTTCTTTTGTTAGCACTTTCTATTAGATTATCAATATATTTTATAAACTCATTAGCTTCTTTTTCACTTATTTTATTTATTAGACCACTATTATCTAGTCCTTGCATTTCTGGCAAACTATACCAAAAATGTTTGGTAAAACTATACTGATACATTAAATTGTTTTCTTTTTTTAATAATATCAAATTACTTTGATCAATAAAATATTCTCTATTCATTTTTACCACCGTTAATTAATTTTAATGAATTATCTCGAGTTAATTTTTTTACTTTTATTTTACCTTGAGTGTCTTTTTCTGGAGTATAAAAATCACCCATATTTAATATAGCATTCATAATTTCTGAATCACCATTTATGATAATTACATTATTTGTGCCAGTGTATAAGCGTGTTTCATCTTCTAAAGTAATACTTATAAGCTCGTCTCCAAGCTTATGATTAAAATCAGTTATAGGTAGTGTATAATTTTTTTCTCCTACTGTTATGAGTGCGACTTGATTTTCTAACATAATACCACTTCTTTCTTCTTATATTGTATCACGTTACTTTATTTTTTGACAACGTTAAAAAGAACTAATGTTAATCCATTAGTTCTTGTTCTAGAGCTTCTAGTGGCTCTTCATTTAAAAGTTCGTTTTCTAAAGTATATTCGGCATCGCGATATTTTTTAGCACCTGTACCAGCAGGGATTAATTTACCAATAATAACATTTTCTTTTAATCCAGTTAAATGGTCTACTTTTCCGTGTACAGCAGCATCTGTTAAAATTCTAGTTGTTTCTTGGAATGAGGCTGCTGATAAGAAGCTTTCTGTTTCAAGCGATGCTTTAGTAATACCAAGTAATATTGGTTTACCAGTTGCTGGACGCTTACCTTCTAGAATTAATCCTTTGTTTTCTTCTGTAAATTTATTAATATTTACCATAGTTCCTGGTAAGAATAGTGAATCTCCAGAATCAACAATTCTAATCTTAGAAATCATTCTACGAGCCATAATTTCAACGTGTTTATCAGAGATATCAACACCTTGTGAACGATATACTTTTTGAATTTCAAATAAGATGTATTCTTGAACGGTGATTGGATCAGTTACGACTAATAACTCTTTTGGTGAAATAGCACCGTGAGTAAGTCTCCAGCCCGCTTTGACTTCTTCACCTTTTTCTACAGCTAATTTGGCACCATAGTTAGATGTATGTTCACGCGTTTCAACATCATTTTTAACATAAATTTTATATATTCCATTATCTTCTTCAATCTTAGATACAACACCATTGATTTCAGAGATAGTGGCTTTACCTTTAGGGTTACGAGCTTCGAATATTTCGGTAACACGAGGAAGACCTTGAGTAATATCGTCTCCACCAGCAACTCCACCAGTGTTGAAGTTTCTCATGGTTAACTGTGTACCAGGTTCTCCAATTGATTGAGCGGCCATGATACCAACAGCTTCTCCAATTTCAACTTCTGATCCGGTTGCTAGATTACGTCCATAACATTTACGGCATACACCGTGATCAGTTTTACATGTTAGAACGCTTCTGATAGGAACTTTTGTGATTCCTGCTTTAATAATCTTTTCAGCAATTTGTTCAGTAATATAAGTGTCTTTATCAAATAATACTTCTTTGGTTTCTGGATGTAAAATTTTCTTGTTAGTATATCTTCCTACTATTCTATCTTCTAATGATTCAATTAGTGTACCATCAGTATTATAGAATGCTTCTACGACAACACCTTGTTCAGTTCCACAGTCGTCTTCTTTAACAATAACATCTTGAACAACGTCAACTAATCTTCTTGTTAAATATCCGGCATCGGCTGTTTTTAAGGCTGTATCAACGGCTCCTTTACGTGTTCCGTGAGTAGATGTAAAGAATTCTGATACACTAACACCTTCTGATAATGAAGATAATATTGGGATTTCAACATAATCACCGTTTGGTTTACTCATAATACCACGCATACCAGCCATTTGGCCATATTGATCGATAGAACCACGAGCTTTAGAATCAATCATCATCGTAATAGAAGATTCTGGGTGAGCTTTTAGTCTCTTATCTAGATCGTCATAAATTTTAGCTTTGGCATCAAACCAAGTTTGAATAACATTGTCATATCTTTCTTTATCGGTAATTAAACCACGTTTAAATTGTTTAGTAATTGTATCGATTTTTTTATTAGCTTCTTCGATAATTTCTCCCTTAACCGGGCTTTCCTTTATATCGTCAATCGAAATACTAATACCTGATAAAGTAGAATATTTAAATCCTAAATCTTTAATGGCATCAAGCATAACTGAGGTTTCAGTTGTGTGATATCTTTTATAGATTTGAGCAATTAATCTTACTATTGCACCTTTATTTAAAGCTTTAACTAAAGGCATTTTTTCAATTTCTTCTTTGATGTTTTTACCTTTATCAATAAAGTATTTAGCTGGCGTACACTTAGTTGCATTTTCAACACTACTGTCGTTTATGTATTGGAATGTATCTGGGAATACTTCATTAAAGATAATTTTACCAGGGGTAGTTACTAAATATTTATCCATGTGTTTATCTGGGAATATTTTGTGTTTAAATGATTTAACAGGTAAAGCAATACGAGTGTGAAGAGTAATTTCTCTTCTTTCATATGCCATAATGACATCATTAGAGTTTCTAAATACTCTACCTTCACCTTCTAATCCTGCTTTTTCCATAGTTAGGTAATAGTTACCTAAAACCATATCTTGGCCAGGAGTAGCAATTGGAGAACCATCTTTTGGAGATAGGATGTTATTTGCACCTAACATTAATAATCTTGCTTCGGCTTGAGCAGATTCACTAACTGGTACGTGAACAGCCATCTGGTCACCATCGAAATCGGCATTGAAGGCTGGACATACTAATGGGTGAAGTCTAATGGCTTTACCTTCGATTAGTTTTGGTTCAAATGCTTGAATACCTAATCTATGTAAGGTAGGTGCTCTATTAAGTAATACTGGGTGTTCTTTAATAACTTCTTCAACGATGTCCCATACACGTTCGTCTTGGTTTTCAATCATTCTCTTAGCAGCTTTAATATTACTTGCTATTTCTTTAGAAACTAATCCATGAATAACATGTGGTTTAAATAATTCTAAAGCCATTTCTTTTGGAATACCACACTCATACATTTTAAGTGATGGTCCAACAACGATAACAGAACGACCAGAATAGTCAACACGTTTACCAAGTAAGTTTTGACGGAAACGACCTTGTTTACCTTTTAACATACTAGATAATGATTTTAATGGTCTATTACCTGGTCCTGTTATGTTTTTACCACGTCTTCCGTTATCAAATAAGGCATCAACAGCTTCTTGTAACATTCTTTTTTCATTTTGAATGATTATAGAAGGGGCACCTAAATCGATTAATTTTTTTAATCTATTATTACGGTTAATAACACGTCTATATAAATCGTTTAAATCAGATGTCGCAAATCTACCACCGTCTAGCTGAATCATCGGTCTAAGCTCAGGCGGTATAACAGGTAAAGCAGTTAAGATCATCCACTCAGGACGATTACCTGATTCTAAGAAAGCATCTAAAACATCTAATCTTTTAATTAAACGAATACGTTTTTGACTAGTAGAGTCTTTGATTTCAGAAATCTCTTTTTTAAGTTCAGTTACTTCTTTATCTAAATCAACTTCTTCTAGTAACTCTTTAATAGCTTCAGCACCCATACCAACTCTAAAGGTGTTTCCATATTTTTCGTAATAACTTCTATATTCTTTGTCACTGATAGTTTGCTTTTTCTCAAGTGGAGTATCACCTGGGTCTAAAACAACATATGATACGAAGTATAATACTTCTTCTAATTCTCTTGGTGACATATCGAGAACTAGACCCATTCTTGATGGTACACCTTTGAAAAACCAAATGTGTGATACTGGGGTAGCTAGTTCGATATGACCCATACGTTCACGTCTAACTTTAGATTTAGTTACTTCAACGCCACATCTGTCACAGATAATATTTTTATATCTTAGCCTTTTATATTTACCACAGGCACATTCAAAATCTTTAGTTGGACCGAATATTTTTTCGCAAAATAATCCATCACGTTCTGGTTTTAATGTTCTATAGTTCATAGTTTCGGCTTTTTTAACTTCTCCGTAAGACCATGAACGAATTTTTTCTGGTGAGGCAATGGCTATTCTAATTCCTTCAAAACTATTTGCATCCATTAATTATCCTCCCCTTCCAAATTTTTAAGTTCTTCGTCAGTTGGTTCTTCTTCGTCGTTTTCTTCGTTTTCCTCAAAATCATCTAATTCTTTTTCTAATTCACTTGGTGCGGCTGCTTGATTTTGAGCTTGTTTTTCTTTTAAAATTTCACTTTCTAAGTCAGTTTCTGGAACATAACTATCTTTTTCGGCTTCTTCTAGTTCTTTAAGTTCAACATATTTACCATCTTTATCTAAAACCGTAATATCTAAGCCTAATGCTTGGAATTCTTTAATGACTACTCTAAAGCTTTCTGGAACAGATGGTTTTGGTAAATCTTCACCTTTGACTAAGGCTTCATAGACTTTAACACGTCCTGTAACATCGTCTGATTTAACAGTCATCATCTCTTGTAAGATATGAGCAGCACCATAAGCGTATAATGCCCAAACTTCCATTTCTCCAAAACGTTGTCCACCGAACTGAGCTTTACCACCTAGAGGTTGTTGGGTAACTAATGAGTATGGACCTGTAGACCTTGCATGTAATTTGTCGTCAACCATGTGGTCTAGTTTGATCATATACATGACTCCGACACTGATTCGGTTATCGAATTTTTCACCGGTTCTACCATCATATAACCACATTTTACCATCTTTATCTAAGCCAGCTTCTTCTAAAGCGTCGATAATTTCAGTTCTAGTCGCACCATCAAATACTGGAGTTGCGACATGGATACCAAGGGTTTTGGCAGCCATACCTAAATGTAATTCTAAGATCTGGCCTAAGTTCATACGAGATGGTACACCAAGTGGGTTAAGTAAAATATCAACTGTTCGACCATTTTTATCATATGGCATGTCTTCTTCTGGAAGTACTAATGAAACAACACCTTTGTTTCCATGTCGACCTGAAATTTTATCTCCGACACCGATTTTACGTTTTTGAGCAATGTATACTCTTACTTTTTTACTTACACCGGCTGGAAGGTCATCGGTATCTTCTTTAGTTAACACTTGTACATCATGGACTATTCCACCACCGCCGTGTTGAACTCTTAAAGAAGTATCTCTAACTTCTCTTGTTTTTTCACCGAAAATAGCATGTAATAGTTTTTCTTCTGAAGTAAGTTCAGCCATACCTTTTGGTGTTACTTTACCAACTAAGATATCGTCGTCTTTAACTTCAGTACCTATTCTGATAATACCGTTTTCGTCTAGGTTTTTACGAGCTTCTTCTGAAACGTTTGGAATATCTCTTGTGAACTCTTCGGCACCTAGTTTAGTATCTCTACATTCTATTTCATAATCTTTAATATGAATTGAGGTAAATACATCGTCATTGACTAATCTTTCATTTAAAATAACAGCATCTTCATAGTTATATCCATCGTAGTTGACGAAAGCTATAGTTAAGTTTTTACCTAAAGCCATTTCACCTTGATCGGTTGATGGTCCATCAGCAATTACTTCACCAGCTTTAACTTTATCACCTTTTCTAACTATTGGCTTTTGGTGATAACATGTTCCCATATTACTTCTTTCAAAACCTTCTAAATAATATGTATCAGTTCCTTTAGCGTTTTTAACGATTATTTTTCTAGCGTCAACATAATCTACTATACCATCGGCTTTTGCACATATGACAACGCCTGAATCTCTAGCGGCAATCGCTTCAATACCAGTTCCAACATAAGGTGCTTCCGCTTCTAATAGAGGTATTGCTTGACGTTGCATGTTGGCACCCATTAAGGCTCTTTTTCCATCGTCGTGTTCTAGGAATGGAATTCCACTTGTTGTTATAGAGATTATTTGTTGAGGAGACACATCAACATAATCTATTTTTTCTTTTTCAATAATTAAATTATCATTTTGATATCTAACCGGAACTCTATCTTCTAAGATATTTCCTTCGTCATCTGATTTAATAGTAGCTGGTGCGATATAGTATTCTAATTCTTCGTCAGCAGTCATGTATCTAACTTCGTCAGTTAATTTATTGTTTACTACTTTACGGTATGGAGTTGTAATAAATCCATATTCGTTTACTTTCGCATAACTTGCTAAAGAAGTGATTAATCCAATGTTAGGTCCTTCTGGAGATTCAACTGGGCAAAGTCTACCATAGTGTGATGGGTTAACGTCACGAACTTCCATTCCAGCTCTATCTTTAGAAAGTCCTCCTGGTCCTAATGAAGATAATCTTCTTTTATGAGTAAGTTCGGCAATCGGATTGATCTGATCCATGAACTGTGATAATTGTGATGATCCAAAGAACTCTTTAATAGCAGCAGTTAATGGTCTTATATTAATCAAACTTTTTGGTGTTACTTCTGCTAGATCTTGAGTGCTCATACGGTCGCGAACTACTCTTTCAATACGGCTAATACCGATTCTAAATTGATTTTGTAAAAGTTCTCCAACTTGTCTTACGCGTCTATTTGATAAATGGTCGATTTCGTCAAAAGAACCAATACCTTCTAATAGATTTAAATAATATGATAGTGAGGCGTAGATATCTGATATAGTTAAACGTTTGATATCAATGCTTTGATCATTACCGATTATTTTCACAACTTTTTCTGGATTTATTTTAGAATATACTTTAACGATTTGAACCGTACCATAAGTATCTAATTCATTGTTAACTAAAGCCTCAACCTTGCCATAACCGTTTGCAAATACTGGTTTTAGCTTAGCAAGTATTTCTTTAGTAACAATGTCGCCAGATTTAGCAATTATCTCACTATCTATTTTAATATCTTCAGCTAGACGGCATCCTAAAAGTCTATCAGTTATATTTAGTTTTTTGTTAAATTTATAACGTCCAACCTTAGCCAAATCATATCTGAATGCATCGAAAAATCTCGTTATTAATTGGTTTTTCGCACTTTCTAAAGTACTAGGTTCACCTGGTCTTAATTTTGAATGTATATCGATTAAAGCTTCGTCTGTGTTTTTGTTGGTATCTTTTTCGATTGTTTTAATCAAATAATCATCATCACCAAACAAATCTAAAATATCACTATCACTTGATAAGCCAATAGCTCTAAGTAATGTGGTTACTGGAACTTTTCTCGTTCTATCAATACGAACATATATGATGTCACGAGCATCGGTTTCATATTCAAGCCAAGTACCTCTAGTTGGGATAATTTGAGCTCCGACAGTTACTTTACCATTTTTCTTATCTACTTCTTTACCGAAATAAACTGATGGTGAACGAACTAGTTGTGATACAATTACACGTTCAGCACCGTTAATGATAAAGGCTCCACTTTCAGTCATGATTGGCATGTCGCCCAAATAAATTTCTTGTTCTTTAACTTCACCGGTTTCAACATTGAAAAGTCTAGCTTCTACTTTTAGTGGCGCAGCATAAGTAGAATATCTTTCTTTACAAGTTTTAATGGTGTGTCTTGGTTCATCGAAACTATATTCTCCAAACTCTAATGACAAATTACCAGTGAAACTCTCCACTGGGAAAACATCGTCAAATACTTCTTTAATACCTTCAGTTATGAACCAATTATAAGAATCTTTTTGAATCTCTAATAAGTTGTTTAACTCAACCTTGTTTTTTGTTTTGCCGTAATTTCTTCTCTCTCTTTTTTCATTTACTTTTTGAATTTTGTATGCCAAGTTTTTCACCCCTATAAACTAGTTTTTAGATTTTTCATGCCTCTTCAAGAGTACATGTCGCCAATATATAATTATAAAGGTTTTTGCCCTTAAAGTCAACGCTTTTTCGCACATATTATATAAAAACCCTTATTTTTTGTTACTATGGTTACGTCATACGTTTTTTCTAAGTCTTTGACTAAAGATTTAGCTCCGGAGTTTTTGTTTATGACGAGCCATAACTGTCCTTTATCTTTTAGATGCTTTTCGGCTTCAAATAAAATGTTATAGAGCATTTTTTTACCAACTCTAATTGGTGGATTGGTAATAATAAAATTATATTTTTTGTTTATGCTTTTATATATGTCACTTTCAAAAATATTTACTATTACATTATTTAATTTAGCGTTTTTTTGGGCCAAATTAAGAGCTCTTTTGTTAATGTCTATCATATCGACATTAGCTTTTGTCATTTTATTTATATATATACCAATTGGGCCATAGCCACATCCAAAGTCTAAAACATCACCTGCAATTTTATCTAAATCTATATTTTCCAATAAAGTTCTTGTACCGAAATCCAAACCTTTTTTAGAAAACACCCCATTATCAACAATAAATTTTAGTTTTACATTATTAACTATAACGTTTACTATATTTTCGTGACTCTTGACATAATCGTTTGTAAAATAGTGTGACATTTTATTTCTCCTTTTTTAAATGGGTAAAGCCCGCACTATAATAATAGTGCAGGCTCTTTAATTTATAATTATTTAACTTCAACAGTTGCGCCAGCTTCTTCGAATTTAGCTTTTAATTCGTCTGCTTCTGTAGATGGAATATTTTCTTTAACTGTTCCGCCGTTATCAGCGATAGCTTTAGCTTCTTTTAATCCTAAACCAGTAACTTCTTTGATTAATTTGATAACTGGTAATTTGTTAGGTCCAGCTGATGTTAATGTAACAGTTACATTAGTTGGTCCGGCTGCTTCTTCAGTTTGAGCAGGAGCGGCAGCTACGGCTACAGCAGATGGATCAACACCAAATTCCTCCTTCATAGCGTCTACTAATTCCATAACTTCAAGCATAGTCATTTCTTTTAAACCAGCGATAAATTCGTCTTTATTAATTTTTGCCATTTATAATCATTCCTTTCTAATTTTCTTTCTTTTCTAAATCTTGTCTATACAAATCTAGGCATATAGATAAGTTTTTAAGTGGGTAAATAAGTCCACTTGCAAGCATAGTAAGTAAACCTTCTCTTGATGGTAATTTTGATAATTCTAACAATTTTGCCTCGTCAGTTTTTTCACCATCGATTAAACCTACTTTAACAACTAATGCAGGATGTTTTTTTGCAAAGTCATATAATACTTTTACAGGGGCAACTGCATCGTCACCAAAAGCAATAGCTTTAGGCCCTTTTAAATCGTCATTTAAATCTATTTTTAAGGTATCGAAGGCTCTTTTAACTAGTGTGTTTTTATAGATTTTAAATTCTGATTCGTTTTCTTTTAGTTTTCTTCTTAGTTCATTTGTCTCTCCAGCAGTTAATCCTTGGTATTCAAACAATACTGCAGCAGAGGCATTTTTTGTTTTTTCAGCGATTTCGTCGATGATCTCTTGTTTTTTATCTAAGATCTTTTGGTTTGCCACCTTTTTCGCACCTCCCTTTCTTTTGCCGTTTAAAAAAGCTCTGGGTATTATGCCAGAGCGAAAAGACTTTATTAAATGTCTCGGTAGGAAATTAAGCTATAAGCACCTACTGTCTACGGCATAACTCACATATTAATTATAGCATAGCTTTTATTAATTGTCAAAGCTAGATGGATCAACTTTAATACCAGGCCCCATAGTTGCAGATAAAGAAATATTTTTTACATAGGTTCCTTTAACAACACTTGGTTTTGATTTGATAATTAAAGTGACAAAGGTTTTTAAGTTGTCAATTAAATCTTGATCACTGAATGAAACTTTACCGATTAAAGCATGTACGTTACCAAATGAATCAGTACGGTACTCTACTCTACCTTTTTTAACTTCTTCTACAGCTTTTTTAGTATCCATGGTAACTGTACCGGTTTTAGGGTTCGGCATTAAACCTTTTGGACCTAAAATACGTCCGATTTTACCTAAAGCAGGCATCATCTCTGGAGTAGCGATCAATGTATCGAAATCAAACCAATTTTCTTTGGCTATTTTATCGATCATATCAGCTTCACCAACATAATCTGCACCAGCTTCTTTTGCCGCTTTTGCAGCTTCACCTTTAGCGATAACTAAAACTTTTTTAGTTTTACCAGTTCCGTGTGGTAATACTATGGCTCCTCTTAATTGTTGATCAGCTTTTTT
>CALVII010000029.1 GCA_944329465.1 uncultured Bacilli bacterium
ATAGTAATATTCCTACCAAACTAATTATTATGATATTTCTTTTTTTCTTACTCCTATACATTTTATCTACTCCTATTCTTATCTAAATTATATTAACTTTTCATTATCATTTATTGTCATATATTATCTTAAACTAATTATATAACACTAAAAGTTTTTTTGCAATACAGTTGTGATACAGTCGTGAGGTATTTTTGAAATATGTTTTGTATTAAAATTATATTAGTTATTGCATTATGTTTATTAAGTGAGGAGAGGAATATGTTTCAAATTAAACCAGATAGAAAAGAAACCGAAAATAAATCAGTAAGATTTCCAGTTGAATTAATTGAAAAAATTGAAAAAGCTATTGCTGGAAAGAATGTTACATTTACTGGTTTCGTTATACAAGCTTGCGAATATGCATTAAAAAATATGGATATTCAAGAAAAAAAGAAAGTAAACTCTTAAATACTTCCTTTTATTTTATAGTGATGTAATTATTAAATCTATTATAAATAAAATAGTTAAAAATATAGTTATATGTTTTGGAATTTTAGTTTCTATTTTATCTATTATAGGTTTTATAAAGTAAATTATAAATATACTAATTATTCCCCATATTAATGACATTTCTAAAGAAATATATTTTCCAATATTAAATTTATAATTCTTATAATTCCAAAGGGTTTCATGAAAAAGAGTTTCGATTAAAATGCCACCTAACCATTCTATAAGTGTTAAAACAATTGTTAAGACTATAAAAATTATAGTTGTTTCAATTATTTTGCTTTGATGCATTTTTTTAAATATTTTTTTAGATATTACGATTGTTAGTATAGCTCCAATACCATAAACCGGAGTCCAAGGACCATATAATATTCCACTAGAAAAGTGATTTTTAGTTATTAAAGTAAATGATCCTTCTAAAAGAAAACCTAAAAAGGAATATATAAAAAAACAATTAAGTAAATACATATTAATCACCATTATTAATATGTCTTTTTTAATTGCTTTTAAACATTAAATCTAAAGTGACAAATATCACCATCTTGCATAACATAGTCTTTTCCTTCTAATCTTAATTTGCCAGCTTCTTTAACTTTTAATTCTGAACCATATTTTTTTAAGTCTTCAAAACTCATTATTTCAGCTTTAATAAATCCTTTTTGAAAGTCTGTATGAATTATACCCGCACACTCTGGGGCTTTCATTCCTTGTTTATATGTCCATGCTCTTACCTCGTCTGGTCCTGCTGTCAAATAAGTTGATAAACCTAAAAGTTTATAAGATGATTTAATCAATTTATCTAAACCACTTTCTTCGATACCTAAATCATTTAAAAATTCTTTTTTATCTTCGTCTTCTAATTCGGATAATTCAGCCTCTATTTTAGCACATATTACCACTACTTCGGCTTTTTCTTTAGAAGCATATTCTTTTAATTTTTTTACATACTCATTTTCTTTAATTATATCCTCTTCATTTACGTTAGCAACATAAATGATTGGTTTTAGGGTTAATAAGTTAAATGGTTTTAAAATTTTTAATTCTTCTTCAGTTAACTCTAAATTTCTTGGATTTATATTTTTTTCTAGATTTTCTTTTAGTTTTTCTAATAATTCAGCTTCTTTCATAGCATCTTTATCGTTAGCTAATCTTGCTTTTTTACCCATTTTATTTAATCTATTTTCAATTACTTCTAGGTCAGCTAATTCTAATTCAACATTGATTACTTCGGCATCTTTAATTGGATCAATACCACCTGAAACATGGGTAATATTTGGATCTATAAAACATCTAACCACTTCACATATGGCATCTACTTCTCTTATATGTGATAAGAATTTATTACCTAATCCTTCTCCTTTAGATGCACCTTCTACTAAACCAGCAATGTCTGTAAATTCAAATGTGGCTGGAATGGTTTTTTTGGGGTTATATAAATTTTCTAAAAATGTTACTCGCTCATCTGGTACAGCAACCATTCCAACATTAGGTTCAATGGTTGCGAAAGGGTAATTAGCAGCTAATATATTTTGCTTTGTTATAGCATTAAATAAAGTCGATTTTCCAACATTAGGTAAACCTACAATTCCTGCAGTTAAACTCATTTTCATCACCAGTAAGTATTATAATTTATTATAAGAAAAATGTCTAGTTTTCACTAGAATTTTTATATAATATATCGATATCAACATAACCTTCGATACCATCTATCTTGCCATCGTCACACATTTGCCACATAAAATAATCACCTTCATAATTAGTTTGATCGGTATAATGTGCAAGCCATACTGGTGATGTATGATATTTCCATATAGCATTTAAATAATTTTTACTGCCATATAAAACTCCTGTATATCCAGCATTATCGACAGTTTCAATAAAGGAATTAGCTACTTCATTTAATCCAAAAATACTTAATTCCATTTGATTAAAGGCATCAAAACTCTCAAAATCAAAGACAATAGGCAAGTCAATATCATAATCTTTTATTTGCTTTATAACCCAATTTGCTTGTTTTTTAGCTTCTTTTTCACTATCGGCATACGAATAGAAATATATACCTACTTTTAAATCATTTTTTAAAGCATTTTCAATATTTTGTTTAAAGTTTTTATCTAAAACATATTCTCCACCAACACCATTTTGACTACCTACTCTTATCATAACAAAGGTGGCTCCCGCATTTTTAACTTTAGTAAAATCAATATTACCTTGCCATTTAGATACATCAATACCAATTTCGGTATTTTCATTTTTGTAGTTATTTAATACATCATTAAAATCAATATACGATGGTTCAGAGGTTTCTATTTCATTTGAATTATTTTCGGTTTGAACCGGTTCATAAACGGTTAAGGTAAATTCTTTTTGAAAAATATTACCACTACTATCTTGGGCTATAAATTCTAACGGATAAACGCCAGCTGTATTAATATCATATTCTCCATTTATTTGACATGATGGTTTATTATCGTAATTGTCCACACACATAATTTTATCTTTTAAATCTATATCTGTACCAATCTTAGTACTATAATTATTACTTAACCAAACTAATGGTTTTTCGGTATCGACTATTTCAATTTCAAAAGTACCTCTTCTTTTTTTATTATCTTTATTTAAATAGATAAATTCTAATGATTGTTTACCTGTTCTTTTATTATCAATTTTTGGCTTTTCTATTATTTTACCTTCAATGGTGTCTATATAATCTTCGAAGTTTGCTTCGGTATAAACTTCTGTTTTTAAGTTTTCTTTTAAAGTAAAGCCACTGTTATCATCGACAATTCTAACATTTAAATAAATTATAAGAGCAGTGATGAGAGTAATAATGAGTAATAATACGACAAATATAATTACTTTTTTCTTATTAATTTTTCTTTTCATCTAATCACTTCCTTTATTTTATTTTATCAAAATATAATAAAAACTCCAACTATAAAGTTGGAGCGGCAGCAGTTGGTCCAAGAGGTAAACCTATTACAAAGAATCCAATTACAATTATGAACCAAACTACGGCAAAGATTAAAGCGGTGGGTCTTAATAATTTTAAAGTACCAAATACGGTGATTTTATTACTTTCTTTATTGTTGTATTTTTCTAAGAAGGCAAGCATAACAATGAAATATACAAAGAATGGAGTCATGCCTTTTCCAACACTATCAGCTGCTTTAAATATAAATTGAGTGAAATCTGGAGTGATGTTAGCTTTCATAAATAGGGGAACTAAAATAGGGGATGCTAAAGTCCATTTTGTAATGGCATCTGGTATTAAGAATGACATTAATATGATTGCTATAAACATTGTTACAATTAATGGAAGTCCTGTAAATTCTAAGTTACTCATAAATGATATTAACCAAGAAGCTACTACTGTTCCTAGGTTAGTCCAATTTAATATACTAACAAGTAATGATGCGAAGAACATTAATATAAACATATATCCTAAATTATCAAATTCTTTTGATAATCCTACGCTAAAGTCATTTGTGTTTTTAATATTTTTAGATATAAATCCATAAATACCTGAACAGATCATCATAATTATCAAAAAGACAAAGGCAAAAGCATCAGTGAATGGAGCATTTGGGCCTAATAACTGAGCAACATAATCTCTTTGAGAATTATCTAGTAATATTCCTGATCCAGGTAATCCTGGTATTATCGTATATATAAATACTAACATTAGTACTACAAAAGCAATTCCACTAAATAATAGACCTTTTTTAGAAATTACTAATTCGTCTTCTTCTTTAATAGATTCTTTAACTTTTGGTTTTAGGATATTTTCAACAATTAATGTACCAATTATCGATAATATAAAAGTGGCAGCTACCATAGCATATGAATTAGACCAAGCATTAAAAACATAGTTTTCGTCAACATCGATAGTGGCAGCAGCTTTAGTTAATAATCCCAATTGATAATCATCATAATTAAAGACTAATCCAGCACCATAACCCATACTAACACCGATAAAGGCAGTTAAAATACCTAAGACAGAATTTCTACCTAAATACTGATAAATTACAGCAGTTAATGGCAATACTAGAATAAAACCATATTCGCCTAAAAATGAAGATATGATACCGGCAAATAAGGTTAAAAAGGTTACTACTCCGGGTTTTAATTTTCTAAAAGGAGTAAATACGGCCTTGAAAAGTCCGCTGGCTTTACCAATGGATACAGCCATTAGAGAAATTATTAACAAAACTAATGGTTCAAATGTTTTAAAGGTATCTACTGGTGAAGAAAAGAAATATTTTAATCCCTCTTCTGAGAAAACACTTCTAACAGTTACCATAGATGTTTCTAAACTTTGATTATTTATTTTAGTCACTTCACCTTGAACACCTAAGGCAGAGCATATAAAACTTATAGCCATTATAGATATAGTTAATATTATAATGGTTATGACGGGACCTAATAGTATCTTTTTTTTCTTTTTTTTCATAGCTGTCCTCCTTATTTTAGTATTTTTTTAAGTTTTTTATTAAAGTCAATTCTAGGAAGCATGATACTTCTTCCGCATCCTAGACATTTTATTTTTATATCGGCACCTAACCTTGTTATTTCCCATTCATTATGACCACATGGATGGGCTTTTTTCATTACAACAATACTACCTAATTTGTATTCAGGCATTATGAACATCAATCTTATTATAAGATAAGGTTAGGTTGTTAGCTTCAGCTTGTTTTAAAACTTCTTTTAGTAAAATTCTATTGAATTCAAAATTTTTCATAGGTGCGACTTCGGCTTCGACACGATAAACCACAGAATTATTAGTTAACTCTTCTATGCCTAAAATAGTGATTGGTCTTTTTAGGTAATCTACTTTTTTAGTGGCATTATCAACCGCAGTTTGCAGTACTTTTTCTGCTTGTTCAATTGAATTATCATAAGATAGGCCAATATCTACTACACAAACGGCCGGCATGACACTATAGTTTATTACTTCATTGATATTTCTATTGGCAATTATTTTTACTTCACCGGTATAGGATCTTATTTTAGTTATTTTCATACCTAAGTAAATGACATTACCTCTAAAACCTTTGATTTCTATGTTATCTCCCACTTTAAATTGATCTTCAGTTAAAATATCAGCTCCACCAATAAAGTCTTTTAACATATCTTGCAAAGCTAGTCCGGCAACAGCTCCAGCAACTCCTAGTGATGCGACTAAAGCTTTTGTATCAACACCCCATGTAGCTAAAATCATAAGTAAAGATATAACTATAATAATATATTTTACTACATTGGTTAAAATGGTTAAAAGGGTTAAAGCTTTTTTATTTGATCTACGTCTTGCCTTTTTTAAAAAGACACGGCTAATTAATTGTTTTAAAGCCATGTAGAAAAGAAAAGCAAATAATATTATGCCTATAGTAGTTATGACTTCTTTAGTTAATATACTTTCCATAGCACTACTCCTTTATATTCAATATCTCTAATATTCTATTTAAATCAGCGGTATTTGTAAAGGATATTTCGATTTTTTTATCTTTTATTTTAACTTTTGTATCTAATTTATCTCTCAATAAATCTTGAACATAATTATATTCATTATTTTTAGGTTTTCTAATTGTTTGATGTTTTTTAGGAACATTTTCACTTTTTTCTTCGATATCTCTAACCGTTAAACCTTTATCGGTTATTTCTTCGGCCATTTTGACCATTTTCTCTTTATCTTCCAATTTGCTTAAAGCTCTTGCATGACCCATGGTAAGTTTTCCAGTGGTAATCATATCTTGAACTTCTCCTGGAAGACGAAGTAGTCCTAACATATTTGTTATATGGCTTCTACTTTTACTTACTTTTTTTGCTAACTGCTCTTGAGTTATATTCAGTTTATCGATTAGACTTTTATAAGCCTTAGCTTCTTCTAGGGCATTTAAATCTTCTCTTTGTAAATTTTCAAGTAAAGCTATTTCAGCCATTTTATCGTCACTTATTTGTCTTATGATGGCGGGAATTGTTTTTTTACCGGCTATTTTACTAGCTCTAAGTCTTCTTTCGCCAGCAATAACATCATAACCTTTAATACTTTTTTTAACGATTATCGGTTGAAATACTCCATTTTCTTTGATTGATTCAGCTAATTCATTTAAAGCTTCTTCGTCAAAAATTGTTCTTGGTTGATAGGGATTTGGTCTTATTTCATTTACATCCAATTCAACTATTTCTTCATGTTTGGTATCTTCGTAAATGTTTTTTTCAAAATCGCTGACATTATTGACGTTTAAATTGTCTAAATCAAATAATTGTTCTAGGCCTTTACCTAGGGCTCTTCTATTTTCCATTCCTTGAAATCACCTCTTTTGCTAAATTTATATATGCTTCAGCACCACGGCTTTTTGGATCATAATTGATTATTGGTTTACCATGGCTTGGAGCTTCAGATAATCTAACTAATCTTGGTATGATTGTGTCATATACTCTTTCTTTAAAATAGCTTTTAATATCTTGAACAACCTCTAATCCTAAGTTTGTTCTATTATCTAACATTGTTAATAAAACACCTTCAATATCTAAAGTAGGGTTTAGAGTTTTTTGAGCAAGCATGATTGAATTTAGTAATTGCATTATTCCTTCTAGAGCAAAGAATTCGCACTGAACTGGAATAATAACTGAATTGGCAGCAGTTAAAGCATTGGTTGTTAAAAGTCCAAGTGATGGTGGACAATCAATTATTATATAATCGAATATATCTTTAGCTTCTTCTAATTTGTTTTTTAGTTGTCTATTTTTAGAAAACTCTGGATCTAGTCTACTTTTTTCAGCTAGTTCCAAATCTGCTCCTGCTAAACTAATTGTGGCAGGAATAATATAAAGATTTTTAAACTTTGTTTTTTTGATCACTTCTTTTAACTCTGCTTCGTCTACTAATAAATCATATATGCTTTTTTTTATATCACCTTTGTCAATTCCTAAACCTGTCGTACTATTTCCCTGTGGATCTAAATCTATAAGTAATGATCTTTTTCCTAAATAACCTAAAGATGCAGCTAAGTTAATACTAGATGTCGTTTTTCCGACACCACCTTTTTGATTGACAAGTGCAATTATTTTTCCCATTTATACCACCAGTTTCTACATTTATAGCTATATACATTTTAACACAACACTCGAAATAAATCTATGGTAAATGTGTATATATTAAAAAAACGCCTTATTTTATTTGGCGTTTTGTTTTAAAATATTTTGCATTTTATCATATTGTTTATAAAGATATTGAACATTGTTTTCTAAGAAGAAATAATGTCTTACATAGAAAATTAAGAAAATCAAAATGACATATATAATAACAATAAATATTAGTATTTTCGTAAAAATAATTATGGATAGAAACAAAAATATGCCATAAGTTAAAGTTACTAATAGGTGTATAAGACGTTCATGTTTAAAAAAATCTATTTTTATTAAATGTTTTTCAATATCTTGCTTAGATATATCTTTATTTTCTATTTTCTTATCGATTTCTTTTACATAATCACTTAAGTATTTTCTCATTTTATCAGTCCTCTTATATAAATATACACTTTTATTTTAGTTAGGACAAGGTGCTGAAGTTTTTTATTTTCTTTATTTAAAATATTTTTACATGTTATTTCTGATTTATAAGTGTATTTGCTTGCCGGATTTTGAATGTTTACCTATATACCACCATGCCTTATTATTTTTATGGTACCGCTATTTAGTATGAATGTGCTATTATTTCAGAAATTGGATTCTCATTTAGTCCTTGAGCCACATAATGATTTTTCTGCATACTTCTTACATCTAAATTCTTAGTTACTATAATCATTTTCTTTTATCAGTTTATTTGTTATATTATGAATAGTTATATTTGTAAATGATTTTACGAATATATATTCAAAGTTTAAAAACGCACTTTTCTTATATATTAAAAAAGTACAATTTTACATTTCTTTCTTAGTAGTGTGGTATATATTTGAAGTTAAAATCAAAAAAATATTTTAAAAATTTGTTATGTGGTATAATTGGGGTAGGAGAGTGAGAATATGGAATTATTTGAAACAATTGACAAACGTTTTTCTAACAGAAAGTTTTTAGACAAACAAATAAGTAGTGATGATTTGAAGAGGATTTTACAAGCTGGAATGCAGGCACCGGTTGGCAGAGGTAAGTATGAAGATATGCATATTACGGTTATCCAAGATAAAGATTTTTTAAATGAAATAAGTGATTTAACTGATAGGAGTGTTTTTTATAATGCACCAACTTTAGTTATTATATCCGCTAAGGATGATGGACATGGGTTAAATAAGGAAAACAGTGCTTGCGTAGCTATGAATATGTTACTTGCGGCAACAGCTTTAAAACTTGGAAGCATTTATCTGAATTTAGTTATCGGTCTTATTAAAGAAAATAAGAATATTTTAAATAAATTAAATTTACCTGAAGGATTTGTACCTATTGTGGGAATTGGATTAGGTTATGCGGATGGAAGTCATATTGTAAAACATTCTATCGATGTGAATTATATTTAAAGGCATTAAGCTTTTTTTATTGAAAAAACCAAAAAAATTAATTTTTGGCTAATATATCTCTTGCGGCAACTAATCCCGTAGCTGCGGCAGTTACAATGTTGCCAGCTTTACCAGCACCATCACCTATAAAATATACATCATAATCTTTTAATTTAAAATGATTATCGGTTTGTATTTCATTACTAAAGAATTTTATTTCTGGACCATATAGTAATGTTTCACCATTATTTACGCCTGGTACTACTTCATTTAATTTATCTAACCCTTCAATGATATTAGTTACTATTCTATATGGTAAGACTAAGGCTAGATCACCAGCAACACAATCTTTTAGGGTAGGGGTAATATATCCTTTATTTATTCTATTCCAAGTACTTCTTCTTCCTTGTTTTAAATCTTTTAAGGTTTGAATGATTGGTTTTCCATCACCCAAGACATTAGCAATATGGGCAATACTCTCACCATATTCTCTAGTGTTGGTGACAGGTTCGGTTAGATTTACCTTTGATATGAAAGCAAAATTACTATTATTTGATTTTATGTCTTTTAAAGCATGACCATTGACACAAATATATCCATAGTAGTTTTCTTTAGCGACAAACCCACCCGGATTAGTACAAAAGGTCCTTATTTCATCGTTGTAGGTATCTGTTTTAATAAAAATAGTTGGGTCATAAATAACGTTGCATAACTTTTCTAATATTTCTTTACGTACTTCAACTCTAACACCTATTTCAATACTTTGTGAAAGATATGGAATTTTATATTTATCGGCTAATTCTTGAACCCATTTAGCACCAGTTCTTCCTGGGGCAACAACAACTCTTTTTGTTTTATATGTCGTTTGCTTATTTTTGGTTTGGCAGGTTACTTCATGATTTTCTTTAGAAATACTTTTTATATCTAATACTCTTGTTTGTTCTAATAAGTGAATATTTTCATTTTTTAGATAACTCGTAAAGTCTTTGATATAATTAGGAAGTTTATCACTACCTAAATGTTTTTGCTTTATTAGAAGTAATCTAGCACCAGTTAAGGCTACTTTACTTTTTATTTTATTAGCTTCTTCTCTATTGGAAGGATATATTTTACTATCCATCTTAAATTTATTAAATATTTCTTCACAGTCGTCAATTAATTTATTAGCAGTATCTTCATCCATATATTTAAATAAATCACTTTTACCTAATTTAGGAATAAAGTTTAATTTACCATCGGAGAAGGTTCCAGCTCCACCGTACCCAGATAAAATATTACATGGTTTACAGTTAACACATTTTCCGGTTTTTTTCATAGGGCAATTACGTTTATCAGCAAATCTTCCTTCGTCAATTAACAAAATATTTAAATTTTTATTATTTTCAATTAACTCATAAGCTGTAAATAATCCGGCTGGACCAGCACCTACTATAATTACATCATACATTTTAATCACCTAATATATTATATCAAAAAACAAGGTTATTTGCCTTGTTTTTCTTTTAATTTATCAATTAATTCTTTTTTATTTAATTTATAGTAATCTTTAATGCCTTCCTCTTTGGCTATATCTTTTAAATCGTCTAAAGTTAAATCTTCTAATTTAGCTACTGCGATCTGTTCTTTAGTTTCTTTTTTTTCTGAATCTTTTAAAGCTTTTTCAAATTCTTCATGGGCTTTGATGTCTTCTTCTGGCATCTTACCATTTTTAACTAAGTAATCGATCTGTTCTTTAGTAATTGTCTCATATTCAAGTAATGTTTCAGCAATTAACTTTAATAAATCCATGTTAGCTTTAACAATTTTTTTAGTTACTTCATATTGAGTAGTGATTATTTTTCTAACTTCTTCGTCTATTTGTTTGGCTACTTCATGTGAAAAGTTTTGAGCTTTGTTATAATCTCTACCTAAGAAGACACTTGACTGCTGCTCCTCGAATTGGATTGGTCCTAAATCACTCATACCATATTCGGTTACCATAGCTCTAGCTATTTTAGTGGCTTGTTCAAAGTCATTTTGAGCACCGGTTGTTACTTCGTTAAACATAATTTCTTCAGCAACACGACCAGCTAAGAAACCACTGATTGAATCTAATAATTCTTTTTTGGTTCTTAAATAAGTTTCTTCTTTTGGAAGCATTAGGTTATATCCACCAGCACGTCCTCTTGGAATAATTGTTATCTTTTGAACATCGTTAGCACCATCTAATTTAATACCAACAACAGCGTGACCTGCTTCATGGTATGCGACTGTACGTTTTTCTTTATCAGTATATTTATGACTCTTTTTAGCAGGTCCCATCAATACTCTATCATGAGCTTCGTCTATTTCAGCCATGGTTATAGCATTTTTATTTCGTCTTACAGCAAGTAGGGCAGCTTCATTTAATAAGTTTTCTAAATCAGCTCCACTAAAGCCAACTGTTCTTTTAGCTATGTTAGTTAAAGTTACATTAGGAGCGAAAGTTTTACCTTTGGCGTGAACAGATAAAATTTCTTCTCTTCCTTTAGCATCTGGATAATTAACTGTAACTTGTCTATCGAATCTACCAGGTCTAAGTAGGGCAGGGTCTAGAACATCTGGACGGTTAGTGGCAGCAATTATGATAATACCTTCATTTGCTCCAAAGCCATCCATTTCAGTTAATAATTGGTTCAATGTCTGTTCTCTTTCATCATGTCCACCACCTAGGCCTGCACCTCTTTGTCTACCTACAGCATCTATTTCGTCGATAAACACTAGACATGGGGCACTTTGTTTGGCTTGTTTAAACATATCTCTAACACGTGATGCACCTACACCAACGAATAGTTCAACGAATTCTGAACCACTTATAAAATAAAATGGAACATTAGCTTCTCCAGCAACGGCTTTAGCTAATAAGGTTTTACCAGTTCCTGGAGGGCCTACTAATAAAACACCTTTAGGAATTCTAGCACCCATTTTTTGGAATTTTTTAGGATTTTTTAAGAAGTCTATCAATTCTGACATTTCTTCTTTTTCTTCATCTAATCCAGCAACATCTTTAAATGTTACTTTAGTTTCACCACCGCTTAATCTAGCTTTTGAACGGCCAAAATCCATGGATTTATTACCGCCACCCATTTGTTTTGTAATAAAGTAAAAGGCAGCTCCAACTATAATAAGCATTGGCAATATGTTTATTAAGAAGATTAAGAATGGAGAAGAACTTGGATCTGTTGATGTAGTTAATTTAAATCCAGCTTGATCTTCAGCTTGTAATAGTTTAACCATTGTTTCATTAGTTAGTGGCATATTAAATGAGAATGTTTCATTATCGGCATAATCTTTTAATTTACCTCTAATTGTATAAACTGTACTTTGACTATTAGGTACAACATTTATTTCTTCTACTTCCTTATTTTCTACGGCTTCCATGAACTCACCATATGTAAGTTCATTTACTTTAGTATTCATCGTACCAACTAAGGCATACATACAAAGTAGGAATATAATTAGAAATACATAAGGAAATAGTCCTCTTTTGACAACTTTTTTATTCATTATAAACTTCCTTTCTTTCGATACCTAATTATTATATCATAGTTTTGGGTTTTTTCTCTATCAAATTTAGTTTTTTTTAAGCCAGGAAGCCAAATAATTTCACCATTATCGTCTGTGACAATAGGCCAAAGATTTCTTTTGTCCATAGGAACTTTTTCGTCAATAAAAATATCTTTTAGTTTTTTTGTTTTATTTAATCCTTTTAAAATAAGTCTATCGCCAGCTTTTCTTGTTCTAATATGAATAGGGAGTTTAATCTCTTTTGAATTTAATTTAGTGACAAAATTTGAATGTTCAGATGTTTTCTCAATAATTTCAATGGTATGATTATTTGGCAATATTACTTTATCATTTAAAATATAGTCATATTCTTCATCATTTTTGTTTTCTTCTATCCAAACATAATTATATGCTTTTTTTAAGATTTTATTATTAGGTAAATTGATTTGAATATTTGGCTTTTTTGCCTTTACTGTGGATAAAATGTTATTAACATGATTATCATTGATTAAATTTATTTTATTTTTATAAACATTGTTTAAAATACTGTGGATAAGTTTTTTTTGGATTAAGGGTTCTTCATTTAAGAACAACTGAACATTTAATTTATTATCTTGGTAAATTTTTGTGATTTTTTTAGTCATTTCTTTTTCAAAATATTCTTCAGTTTCTGAAATAATTTTGCTAAACTCTAAAATTTTTAAATGAATATTTTTATTTTCTTTTTTTAATATTGGAAGAATATATTTTCTGATACGATTTCGTGTATAATTATCGCTCTCATTACTTAGATCAATTGCGTAATAAAGATTATTTTCTTTAGCATAGTCTAAAATTTCGGCTTTGGTTTTGGTAATTAATGGGCGGTAAATTTTATAGCCCTTTTTTTCAGTAACTTCATTAAAGCCTGCATAACCTTTTAAAGATGATCCCCTAATTAAACGCATTATAATTGTTTCTATTAAATCATCGCCATGATGGGCAGTTAATAGGTAAGGGGATGAGTATTTTTTTATTAGTTTTTCAAAGAATTCATAA
>CALVII010000030.1 GCA_944329465.1 uncultured Bacilli bacterium
TCAATTAAATTTCAACCAGCTATGAAAAACCATAAGTTAACTCATAAGAGTAACCAATCAAGAAGAAGAAGACATCACGAATCAGAAATGAGTTCGTCTGATGTTAAGAGATTAAAAGATTTAATTAATAAATAGGAGGGATTTAAATGAGAGTTAAAGGTGGAACTATTCATCGTGCACGCCGTAAAAAAGCTTTAAAGCAAGCTAAAGGTTATTTTGGTAGTAAACATAGACTTTATAAAACAGCTAAAGAGCAAGTTATGCATTCAGGTGCTTATGCTTATAGAGATAGAAAAAATAGAAAAAGAGATTTTAGAAAATTATGGATTACAAGAATTAATGCAGCTTGTAGATTAAATGAAATTAGTTATTCTAAATTTATTGATGGATTAAATAAAGCAGGTGTAGAAGTAAATAGAAAAATGCTTTCTGAAATTGCTATTGATGATCCAAAAGCATTTGCAGAACTTGTAAAAGTAGCTAAAGCAGCTTTAGAAGGAAAAAAATATACTCCAAAAGCTGTTAAAGTAGAGACTAAAAAAGAAGTAAAAGAGATAAAGAAAGAAACTAAAAAAGAAGCTAAAAAGGAAGATACAGATTTAAGTAAATTAACTGTAGCTGAGCTTAAAAAATTAGCTAAAGATAAAAACATTGAAGGTTACTCTACAATGAAAAAAGCTGAACTTTTAGAAGCTTTAAAATAAGGGATTAGTCCCTTTTTTTCTTAAAGGAGGGGTTTGAATGAAAGATTTATATATTGATTTTGATGGAGTTATTTATAATTCTATCGATGTTTCTTATAAAATAGCTGAAGAAGAAGATGTTAATAAAGATTATGAAAGTTATCTTCAATTTTTTAAAAATTTAGATTGGTGTACAGTTTTAGAAAAATCTGAAGAAATTAATAATGCTTTTGAATGCATTAGAAAAATTATAGATAGTGGCAAATTTAATGTGTTTATTTTAACGCATGTTGTTTCTTTAAATGAAGCAGAGTTAAAGGTTAAATTGATTAAAGATAAAATTAAAGATATTACTGTTATTCCAGTTCCTAAAAATTTATCTAAAAGTTTGATGGTTAATGTTAAAGAAGCTATATTAGTTGATGATTATCCTGAAAATTTACGTGAATGGAAGAAGAATGGTGGAATTGGTGTCAGGTTTGATTTAGATATGGATGGTAAGGGTTTTCCAGTTATATGTCATTTAGATGAACTTATAGAAATGTTTTAAATAATATGTACAAACTATAGAAAAAAATGGTATAATTGTACTACTTGGAGATGAGGATATGTTAGTATTAGCCAAAGCTGTGCTGTCAATTATGTTAGGTTTCTCAGTCTCAGTCATTTTTGGCTATTTTGCTATTAAATGGCTTAAGAAAAAACATATTAGACAGCAAGTTAGTAATACACTAGGAGAAAGACATAAGAAAAAAAATGGGACACCGACAACTGGTGGTATAATTTTTATTATTCCAACGGTTTTGATAATGATAGCCCTGGTGCTTACAGGAAAAGTTGAATTTTCCACTAATTTATTTATTGTATTATTTGTTTTTATTGCTTATGCATTATTTGGATATTTGGATGATTATTTAATTATTAAAAAGCATAATAATGATGGACTTAGTATATTTTGGAAACTAGTTTTACAAATAATTGTCGCACTTGTATTTTTCTATATGTTTTTGAGTAGTGGTAATGAACCGATTGTGGATATTCACACTTTAGGAATAAAGCTTGATTTAGGTTGGCTTTATGGAATGTTTTTGCTATTTGTTTTAGTTGGTAGTAGTAATGCGGTGAATATTACAGATGGTTTAGATGGACTTGCCGGGGGACTTTCGGCAATTGCATTTTTTGCTTTTGGTATTATTACTTGGGGTGCGGACTGGGCATCTGGTAATGAAGCAATTGCAATATTTTGTTTTGTTTTAGTTGGTTCATTAGTCGGATTTTTGTTTTACAATTGCTATCCTGCTAAAATATTTATGGGTGATACTGGGTCTTTGTCTTTAGGAGCAGCACTTGCTAGTGTGGCAATTATTACAAATCATGAAATTACTCTTATTATTGTAGCTGGGGTATTTGTAATTGAAACCCTTAGTGTTATTATTCAATGGATTGCTATAAGTAAATTTCATACTAAGGTGTTGTTGATGGCTCCACTTCACCATCATTTTGAAAAACTTGGTTGGAGTGAAACAGATGTTGTTAGATTATTTTGGTCAGCTGGGCTTTTACTCAGTATGGCAGCCATAGGCTTTGGCGTATGGATATAAGGAGGAGATAAAAAATGGCAAAAAATGAAAAAGAAATTGAAATTATAATTGAAGGAAAAGAATGGGAAGAATCATTAGATAAAGCATTTAATAAAGCTAATAAAAATGTTAAAATTGATGGCTTTAGACCAGGAAAAGCTCCAAAAGAGGTATTTATCAAAAAATATGGTAAAGCATCTTTATATATGGATGCGGCAGATATTGCAGCAGATGCAGCCTATAAAAAGTTATTAAAAGATTATGCTGAAGATGTTAAAGAATTAGTAGCTAGACCGGATATTGCTTTGAAGGATGTAAATGACGAAAAAATTGTTTTCCTATTTACACTTACAATGAGACCTGAAGTAAAACTTGGTAAATATAAAGGTTTAGGTGTTAAAAAAGATGAGGTAAAAGCAGAAGAAAAAGAGATTGAAGATTCAATTAACCAAATGAGAGAAAGATATGCTGAAGATGTTATTAAAGAAGGTGCTATTGCTAATGGTGATATAGCAGTTATCGATTTTGAAGGATTTGCCGATGGTAAAGCTTTTGATGGCGGTAAAGGTGAAAATTATTCTTTAAAAATTGGTAGTGGAACTTTTATTCCAGGTTTTGAAGAACAGTTAATTGGACTTAAATCTGGTGATAAAAAAGATGTTGAGGTTACATTCCCTAAAGATTATCATGCAGAAAATCTAAAAGGAAAAAAGGCTACTTTTAAAGTTACTATTCATGAGGTTAAAGAAGTTAAAGTTCCAGATTTAGATAAAGAATTTTTTGAGGATTTGGGAATGGAAGGAATTAATACTAAAGAAGAATTAGAAGCTCAAATTTCTGAAAATATTTTGGCTCGTAAGGAAATGGAAGCTGAAAACAAATATTTAGACGAATTACTTGATACTGCAGCTAAAAATGTCGAGGTTGATATTCCAGAAGTTATGATTCAAGAAGAGCTAGACAGAATGATTCAGCAATATTCAGATCATTTAAAAATGCAAGGAATTACTATTGAACAATTTTATAAATTGACAAATTCTGATGAAAATGCTTTAAAAGATCAAATGAGACCAGAAGCTATTAAAAGAATTACTTATAGATTAATGCTTGAAGAGATTGCTAAAAAAGAAAAAATTGAAATAGATGATAAAGAGGCTAAAGAGGAAGCTAAGAAATTAGCTGAGAAATATCAAATGAAGGAAGACGAATTTTTAAGTGCATTTGGTGGTCTTGATATTGTTAAATATGATATGAAAATGCGTAAAGCTATGGAAATCCTTAAAAAATAAGGGTTTCTTTTTTTGCTAAATGCGGAAGTTTGGTGTATTTTTTAGAGCTCTGTTAGATGGAAAGCTATAGAAATAAAATTTGAAAAATTAGGTTACTGTTCACAGCTTAAAATAATATAAAAAATATCTATAATAAAAAAGGATTTTAAAGAAAAATGTCGTATATATATTATAGAGGGTAATAATTATCCTATAATATGAAAGGGTGAGACTTATGCAAAAAAAATTTTATACGGCAAAAACCGACGCTATGTTTAAAGCTATCTTTTGTAATCCTGAGAATACTGAGTTACTAAAAGGACTAATTGAAAAATGTTTAGAAGAAAAAATAGAAGTAATAGAAATAAAATCTCCAGAGGTAGTTAAGAAAAATATTTATGAGAAAGGAAAAGTTTTAGATGTTTTAGTATATTCAGGCGGTAGATATATTAATATAGAAATTAATAGTAGCTATTATAACGGTGTGCATAGAAAAAATAGTGCTTATATTTTTAATAAATATGCAGAAGCCTTAAAAGTTGGTGAAGATTATTTAAAAATGCCAGAATTTATTCAAATTGAATTTACAAATGAGCTTCCTAAGAATTATCCAATTTTAGGTAAATATGAATATATAGATGCAAAAACAAAAATAAAACGTGTAGACAATTTAGTTACATATGAGTATAATATAAGTAAGATTAAAGAAGAAAGTAAAAAAGGGAATAGACTTTATGATTTTGTGGCAGCTTTAGATTTTAATTTAGAAGAAATAAAGAAATATTGCGGAGATGATGAGTATATGAAAAAATTTAGTGAAGAGCTTAAAAGATTAAATGATGATATAGAATTTACTGAATTTTTATCAGCTGAGGAAGAGGCAAGAAAAACCCAAAATACTTTGATTAATGCTGCAAAATCAGAGGGCTTAGAACTTGGAATTAAGGAAGGTAAGAGGCTCGGACTTACTGAAGGAAGAAAACTTGGAATTAAGGAAAGGAATATTGAAGTAGCTAAAAATTTATTAAAATTACAAATAAACATTTCAGATATAGCTAAGGCAACTGGATTATCAGAAAAAGAAATAAATACTTTAAACACTGGCAAGTAACTGGCAAGTAGATTAATTTCTACTTTTTTGATTTAAATGAAATGTTAAAGCTGTAAGTGAATATAATAGTAGGATACTTGCTATATTTTTAGTGTCATTATTTAATTAGGCTGTGAATAGTAACAAAATTAGTGATTTTAGATTTTGAAATTTGTTTGAAATACTTGTATTTATTTTTCTAACTGATGTATAATTGTTTAAGGTGAAGTATATGGCAAAGAAGAAGTTTAAAAAAAGAAGATTATTTATTTTAATAATTATTATTTTAATTGGTGTTTTAATGTATGATATTTGTTTTTTTGATGGTAAGTTTAGTAATAGGGTTGGTAGAACTTTTGACACGGCATTTGAAAATATTACTAAAAGTACAGAAGCTTATAAAAAATGTATGAATAGTAAATTTGAAGAAAATAATTTTAGTGAGAAACTTATTTCTAAAAAAAATGAAATAATAAATTTATATAATGGTGTAAGTGCGAATTTTATGTATACGGATTTAGAAAATGATTATAGTTTTGGTGAGGGTGAAGATAACGAGATTTATGCGGCAAGTGTAACTAAACTTCCGGCAGTTTTATATGCTTATAAACAAGCTGATGAAGGTAAACTTGATTTAAATAAAGAACTTACTTATTTGGAAAAATATAAAACTGGTGGTAGTGGAATTATTCAAAATGATACTGTGGGAACTAAATATAAATTAAGTGTGGTTTTAGAATATACAATTAGATATAGTGATAATATAGGTTATGAGATGCTTTTAGATGAGTTGGGTGGAAAAAATGTAGTAAAAGAATACTGGAAGAAGTTTGGTTATGATATTCATTATACGGATAATTTTGGAAATTTATCACCTAAACTTGGTAATGGATATATAAAAGAAGTTTATAAATATTATTTGACAGGCAAAGAAAATGCGAAAAAATTGGTAGAAGATATGGTCAACTCTGATAATTCACAGTATATTAATGACGGAAGTATTAAGGTTGCTCACAAGTACGGGGAATATGTAGAAGGTGGTGGATATTACAATGATGTTTCACTTAATTTTACCGATCATCCTTTTGCCCTTTCTATTACAAGCACTTTGGGTTTAACTGATGAAATGAAAAATTTATTTTTAAATACTCATAAATTATCAATAGAATTTAATAATATGTTTTATCAGGAAAAGGAAGAGTATTGTATGAAAAAATCACAAGTTATATAATAGTGATTTTTTCTTTTGAAAGTTGTTTTAATTCATTAACACATGTTATAATTATTGATAGATTAGGAGGTGATAATATGTTTGCTGATATATTAGTAGAAGTTGTGTCAAAAACAACTGATAAAACGTTTACTTATCATATTCCTGAAGGGATGAAGGCCTTGGTTGGAATGAAGGCTTTAGTACCTTTTGGTTTTAGAAATATTGAAGGTTTTATTATTAAAATATATGATAAGATAAATGTCGATTATGAGGTTAAAGATATTATTAGATTAACTTGTGATAAACCGGTTTTAAATGAAGAGATGTTAGAACTTGGAAAGTATATTAGTAAAAAGACATTATCACCTTTGACTTTATGTTATCAAACGATGCTTCCAAGGGCTTTAAAAGCTAAAGAGAAAAATAAAATTAATAAGAAGATGGTTAAGTGTTTAAGAGTTTTAAAAGAAGGTGAGTTTAAATCTTTAAAGCAGAAACAAGTTTTTGATTATGTTAAAAAAGGTAATGAAGTTTTGAAAAGTGAAGCTAATAAAATTTCACCATCTATAGTAAAAACACTTATTAAAAACGGTTATTTAGAAGAATTTGATAAGGAAGTTTATAGAATTTTAGACGACTTTGTTTTAGAAAAGAAAAATTATGTTTTAACAGTAGAACAAAAAGCAGTTTTAGATAAGGTAATATTGGAAAAGTTTAAGCCTTATTTATTACATGGAGTTACAGGTAGTGGAAAAACTTTGGTTTACATTAAATTAATTGAAGAGGTTTTAAAAAGAGGTAAGGAAGCTATTTTGTTAGTGCCAGAGATTAGTTTGACTCCACAAGTTGTCGATATTTTTAAAAGAAGATTTGGTAAAGTAGTAGCTATTTTACACAGTGGTTTAAGTAATGGTGAAAAATATGATGAGTGGCGAAAAATTGAGCGAAGAGAAGTTTCCATTGTGATAGGGGCCCGTAGTGCGATATTTGCTCCTTTTACTAATTTAGGAATTATTATTATCGATGAAGAACATTCTGATACTTATAAACAGGAAAATGTTCCAAAATATAACGCGATAGATGTGGCTTTAAAAAGAGGTAAGAATTATAATATTCCAGTGGTTTTAGGTAGTGCGACACCAAGTATAGAAAGTTATACGAGAAGTAAAATGGGTATTTATGAATTGCTAACTATGAAAAATAGGGTTAATAAGAGATTACCTAAAGTTTATTTAGTTGATATGAAAGAGGAATTTAAAAAAGGTAATAGGGTATTTTCTTCTTTATTTAAAGAGAAAATGGAAGATAGGTTGAATAAAGGTGAACAGGTTTTAGTTTTACTTAACCGAAGGGGCTATTCGACGGTTATTACTTGTAAAGAATGCGGATTTACACATAAATGTCCAAACTGTGATATACCACTTACTTATCATAAAAATGGAAATATTATGAAATGTCATTACTGTGATTATAAAGCTCCTAGATTACTTGAGTGTCCTAATTGTCATAGCAAGCATATTAATTCACTTGGCATGGGTACTGAAAGACTAGAAGTTTTAATTAAAGAAGAATTTGAAAAAGCCGAAGTTATTAGAATGGATCAGGATACTACTAGGAATAAAGGAACTCATAAAAGAATAATTGATAACTTTAAAAATGGTAAATATAATGTTTTGGTAGGTACACAAATGATTGCGAAGGGACTTGATTTTCCAAATGTGACTTTAGTTTGTGTTATTAATGGTGATGCTTCGCTTAATATTCCTGATTTTAGAAGTAGTGAGAGAACTTATGAACTTTTAAGTCAAGTTTCTGGTAGAGCTGGGAGAGGTGAAAAATTTGGCGAGGTTATTATTCAAGGATTTAATGTAAATCATTACAGTATTATTTATGCTAAGGAAAATGATTATGAGAGTTTTTATAATGAAGAGATGAAGATAAGAAAAGTACTTAAATATCCTCCTTATTATAATCTTTGTTTAATTAAGGTGAGTGGTAAAGATTATAATGTGGTTTATGATGAGGCTAATAAAATAGTTACTTATTTAAAAAGTAATTTAAATAATATCATTTTAGGTCCGGCGGCTTCAAGTATACCTAAGGTGAATAATATTTATTATGTTCAAGTTATAATAAAGTTTAAAAAAACTAAAGATATTTTAAGTTCTTTAGAATTTATACAAAAACATTATAAAAATAAAATTGATGTGACAATTGATTTAAATCCGCTTAGAATATGAGAAAAAATATAGTTAAATATTTTAAAATGTGGTAAAATTGTTATTAAGGTGATGCTATGGATTTTGATAAAATAGAGATTAAAAGAGATCCAGTAATAATTTTTATGGGTACTCCTGAATTTAGTGTGCCTGTCTTAGAAGGTCTTATTAGTAAGTACAAAGTAAGAGCTATTGTAACGCAGCCTGATAGACCGGTTGGTAGACATGGGGAGATTAAATTTTCGCCAGTTAAAGAAGTGGCTTTGAAACATAATATTTTATGTTTACAGCCTAATAAGATTAAAGAGGCTTTACAGGAGATAAATGTACTTGAACCTGATATTATTATAACATGTGCTTATGGTCAAATTTTACCTTTAGAACTTTTACTTATACCCAAAATTGGTTGTATTAATGTACATGCTTCTTTATTACCTAAACTTAGAGGTGGGGCTCCTATTCATCATGCGATTATCGATGGATATAGTGAAACTGGGGTTACTATTATGTATATGGCTGAAAGTATGGATAGTGGAGATATTATAAGCCAGAAGAAAATAGAGATTAAAGATGAGGATACTGCTTCTACTTTACACGATAAGTTATCTATTTTAGGACGAGATTTATTGCTTGAGACTTTACCTAGTATATTAGATGGAACTAATAAGAGGGTTAAACAAAATGAGTCAGAGGTTACATATGGATTTAATATAAGTAGGAAAGATGAAAAAATCGATTTTAATAAGACGATGAGGAAGATTGTCAATCAAGTTAGAGGTCTTAATTCTTGGCCTGGTGCTTACTGTTTGTTTGAAGATAAAATAATGAAGGTATGGGAATGCTATAGAACAGATAAACGTTATGATTTTGCGATGAATGGTGAAATAACTGCTATTTATCCAGATGGTTTTGGTGTTAAATGTAGTAATGGTGAAGTTGTTTTTACCTTAATTCAATTAGAAGGAAAGAAAAGGATGAAAGCTTTAGATTTTATAAATGGTTATCACGAAGAATTAGTTGGGAAGATTTTGAAGTAGGATGTTTAAAAAGATAAAAGAAAATCCTTATTATATGAAATTTAAGGAAATGCGGGCTGATCCAAAACTAAAACCAATAACATCACTTATATTATGGTTTATATTTATTATTATAGTGGTTATATTTGTCAGAGGAACGATAGGAGATAGCAATAAAGAAATTAAGACAGTAAACAAGAATATTACTAATTATGAGTTTACTTATACGAATAATAAGGGGGTAATATTTGGCGAAAGTTATAATGATAAGTTAAAATTTATATATGATGGTAACCGTTATTATTATAATTTAGAGAATGTTTATTTAATAAAAAATCAAAGTGGGGTTTTAGTTCCTAATTTTGATTTAAATGTTTTGAAGATTAGTCCTAAAATGATTAATAATTTGGTTGGTAATTTAACTTATAATACAAATGGTGAGGCAAAGGAGTATGCTGTTCCATTATCTAGATTTTTGAATTTATATGAGGTTGATGTGGAGGCTGATTTGTCTTTGGCAAATTCTTACAATATAATAGTTAAGGTATATGAAAATGAAAAAGGTATTTATATGTATAATTTAGATTTGACGAATTATTATAATTTTAGAGGATTAAGTAATGATGGTATTTTGACTATTGATATTTATGATAGCAAGGTACATGATTTTACAAAATATTATGAAGAGTTAATAGGAGGGGTAGTATGACAATACCAGTAATTGTGCTTATAATCGCACTTATATTAATAATTGTGTTTTTTAAAGATTTCCATGCTTTTGTATATGCATTTGTAATGATTGATATATTTTTAAGAATTGTGACCTATTTGAAAACGTATATAATTAAGGATGATGCATTTGGATTTTTTGACTTTATACCGGAGAGTATACCGGCAATCATTAAATCTTTTGATTTAGGAATGTTTAATGATATTGTAATGTTCTTATATGTGCTTATTTATATGATTTTTTTAGGACTATTATTTTCTAAATTTGTCAATCGTAAGTTTTAGCCGATTGGCTTTTTTCTTATTTTCAAAAGTTATTTGACGTGTTATAATTGAAGAGGTGGTTAGTATGTATGCATATATTAAAGGTTTTGTTAAAAATATAGAAAGTGATTATATTGTTATAGATAATAATGGTATTGGTTATTTAATTTATACAGCTAGTCCTTATTCTTTTGAGATTGATAAAGAATATACGGTTTATTTATATCAGTATGTTAGAGAAGACGAAATTACTTTATATGGTTTTAAATCTCTAGAAGAAAAAAAGTTATTTTTAAAATTAATTTCAGTTAAGGGTGTTGGATGTAAGATGGCATTACCAATGTTGGCAACAGGTTCTCCTGATGGAATTATCGATGCGATCGAAAGGGAAAATATTCTTTATTTGAAAAAGTTTCCAAAGATTGGTGATAAGGTTGCTAGACAGATTATTTTAGATTTAAAAGGAAAGCTTGCGAAGAGTGATGAGGCTACAGTACAAACTAGTGATGAACTTGTAGAAGCTTTAAAAAGTTTAGGCTATAAAAATGCGGATATTAATAAGGTTGTTAAAAAAATTGATGGTTCTTTGGATATAGGATTACAGATTAAAGAGGCATTAAAATTACTTTTAAAATAGGAGGTGAAGCAATATGGCGAGATTAGTTAGTGGAGAAGAGATGGAAGAGGATACTTTTGAAAGTTCTATTAGACCTGATTCAATTGACGAATATATTGGTCAGTCAGAACTAAAAGAAAATTTAAGTATATTTATGAAGGCAGCCAAGATGAGAGGTGAAGCTTTAGATCATGTGCTTTTATATGGTCCTCCTGGTCTTGGTAAAACGACTATGGCTTATATTATTGCGAATGAAATGGGCAGTAATATAAAGACGACTAGTGGACCGGCGATTGAAAAAAGTGGTGATTTGGCAGCAGTTCTTTCTACTTTAGAGCCTGGTGATGTTTTATTTATCGATGAAATTCATAGGATCCCAAGATTTATCGAAGAAATATTATATTCAGCTATGGAGGATTTTAAGCTTGATATCATTGTAGGTTCAGATTCTTCTAGCAGAAATATTACGATTGATTTACCACCGTTTACTTTAGTTGGAGCAACAACTAGAGCGGGTGATTTGACGGGACCTTTACGTGATAGATTTGGAATTGTTTCAAAGCTTAATTTTTATACGGAAGAAGAATTAAAACAGATTGTTTTGAGAACTAGTAGGGTACTTAAATCTCCAATTTCTGAAGAGGCGGCTTATGAACTTGCAAGAAGAAGTAGGGGGACACCAAGGGTAGCCAATAGGCTTTTTAAAAGAGTTCGTGATTTTGCTTTAGTTATGGGTGATGGTAATATCGATTTAGATATTACTAAAGTGGCTTTAGATAAACTTAAGGTTGACGAATTTGGCTTGGATGCGACAGATTATAATTTACTTAATTCAATTATTGAAAAGTTTAATGGTGGACCTGTTGGTATTGATGCACTTGCTTCTAGTATTGGGGAAGAAGCTTCTACTATTGAGGATGTATATGAGCCTTATTTACTTCAAAATGGTTTTTTAAAAAGAACTAGTAGGGGTAGAATGGTGACGGAAAAAGCTTATGATTATTTAAAGAAAAATAGACAAGATACATTGTTTTAGAAGGTGATTGTATGAAAACAGATGATTTTGATTTTTATTTACCTGAAGAGTTAATTGCACAAACTCCTTTAGAAAAGCGTGATTCGTCACGTCTTTTAGTCTTAGATAAAAAAACTGGTGAAATTAGTCATAAACATTTTACTGATATTATAGATTATATGGAAAAGGGTGATACTTTAGTTTTAAATGATACTAAGGTTATGCCAGCTAGACTATATGGTGTTAAAGAGGGAACTGGAGCTATTATAGAGGTTTTACTTTTGAAAGATGAAGGAAATGATACATGGGAGTGTTTAACTAAACCAGCCAAAAGATTACATGAAGGGACGGTTGTTTCTTTTGGTGATGGTAAATTAAAAGCTAGGTGCACAGAGTGTTTAGACGAGGGAATACGGAAGTTTAAATTAGAATATAAAGGTATTTTGTATGAAATTTTAGACGAACTAGGAGAGATGCCTCTTCCTCCTTATATTCACGAGAAATTAAAGGATAAAAATAGATATCAAACTGTTTACGCGAAGAATGTCGGTAGTGCGGCGGCACCTACAGCTGGTTTACACTTTACTAATGATTTACTTAAAAAGGTTCAGGATAAGGGAGTTAATATAGCTTATATTACTTTACATGTTGGACTTGGAACTTTTAGACCGGTTAATGTAGATGATGTTACTAAACATAAGATGCATAGTGAATATTATGTAATGAATAAAGAAACAGCTGATTTACTTAATAATACTAGGAAAAATGGTCATAAAATAATTAGTGTTGGTACTACTTCAACTAGGACTTTAGAAACAATTATGAGTTTATATGGTAAATTTAAATCGTGCTCTGGGTGGACGGATATATTTATTTATCCGGGTTATGAATTTAAAGGAATTGATTATTTGATTACTAATTTTCATTTACCTAAATCAACTTTGGTGATGCTTGTTAGTGCATTAGCTGGTAAGAATAATATTATGAAGGCATATAATGAAGCAGTTAAGGAAAATTATAGATTTTTTTCCTTTGGCGATAGTATGCTTATAAAGTAAGGTGATAATATGGTTATTGTAATTACGGGTCCGACGGCTACTGGAAAATCTGATTTGGGTATATTTTTGGCTCATAAATTAAATGGTGAGATTATAAATGCAGATAGTACACAGATTTATAAAGGTTTGGATATTGCAACTAATAAGATTCAGGATACTGAAGGTATTAAACATTATTTATTTAATGAGAAAGATTTAAGAGAAGATTATACCGTATTTGATTATCAGAAAGATGCAAGAAGGATAATTGACGATATTTTATCCAGAGGAAAAGTGCCTATATTAGTTGGAGGAACTGGACTTTATATTAATGCAACTTTATATGATTATAAATTTGAAGATAAAGCTAATGAGGAGTATGAAGGAGTTAGTAATGATGAACTTTATAAAATGCTTTTAGAGGTTGATCCTAATACTAATATTCATTTAAATAATAGAGTTAGAGTTATAAGTGCTCTTAATTATTATAAGGCTAATGGTAAACCTTATAGTGAAAAAGAAAAAGA
>CALVII010000031.1 GCA_944329465.1 uncultured Bacilli bacterium
TTTAAATATCTTAATTTGCACTCTATTAGACTTGATGTTTTAGATGTGAACGAAAGAGCTCATAAGTGTTATTTGAAGTGTGGTTTTAAAGATGCTGGTAAAGATAGGGAAAGAGTGTTTTTAAATGGTAAGTATTATGATATGCTTCACATGGATATATTAGAAAATGAGTTTGCTGGAGATTATATTAGAAATAAGAATGTAAGATAAAAGTGTAATTTATTTGTAATTATGCTTTTTATTTAGTTTTTTTGTAAAAAATTCTTGGCTTTTTTTCAATAAAAATACGAGGTAAATAACATTTGATAATATAAAATCCTTGAAAATCAAGGGTTAATTTCATAATGGAGCGTTTACTAAAGGGGTTATGCACACTTTAGTAAAAGTTCAGCTTTATTTGATGTATTAATTATAACGCTATATTGCATTTAATACAAACTTTTATATCATTTTTACTACTAAATTGTGTAAAAAATGTTATGAAATTTTTTTAGGAAAATTACTAGGAAATTACTAGGAAATTACTAGGAAATGTGATATGATTAATTTAACAATAATTGGAGGTGTAAAAATGATAGATGCAATTGAAGACTCAAGAATAGAATTTAAAGTTAAATTAGTAGATGATTTGGAAGAATCTGTTATAGCCTTTTTAAATAAAGATGGTGGTAATATTTATATTGGTGTTGATGATAATGGTAATGTAGTTGGATTAAAAAATAATATGGATTTATTTCAGCGAAAAGTAAAAGATAAAATAATTTCAAATATTGAGCCATCTGTATTAGGATTATTTGATTTGGAAGTACTTACAAAAGAAGATAAGAAATACTTAAAAATAACAATAGCAAAAGGATATGAAACTCCATATCATATAAAAGGTATGGGGATGACTCCAGATAGTTGTTTTATTAGAGTTGGTAGTTCCAATGAAAAAATGGATGAACATTTAATAAATAAGATGTTTAGAGAAAGAACAAAAAACTCTTTAAAAAATATTATCTCTCCTAAACAAGATTTAACTTTTACTGATTTAAAAATATATTATGCTGAAAAAGGTTTTGAAGTTGGTGATAATTTTGAAAGACAATTGGGCTTTTTTACAAGAGACGGAAAATATAATTATGTTGCATATCTTTTAGCGGATAATAACAGAGTTTCAATTAAAGTTGCCAAATATGCTGGTGATGATGTTGATGAAATAGAAGAATATTATGAATTTGGAGACTGTTCTTTAGTTAAAGCAACTTATAGGGTACTTGAAAAGTTTAGAACAGAGAATAAAGTATATGCTAAAATAACATATCCAGAAAGAATTGAACAACCAATGTACGATTATAATGCTGTTAGAGAGGTTATTATCAATGCTATTGTTCACAACGACTGGTCTAATGAATATCCTCCTAAATTTGAATTTTTTAGTGATAGATTAGAAGTATCCTCATTTGGTGGGATACAAAGCGAATTTACTGAAGAAGAATTTTTAGAAGGATATTCTGCACCTAAAAATCCAGAACTTATGCGAGTATTTCATGACTTAGAACTTGTTGAACATTTGGGTACTGGTATAAGAAGAATATTAAAAAAATACGATAAAAGTATCTATCATTTTTTTCCACATTTTATAAGAGTAAGTATTAAATATAATCAAAATGAATTTTATTATGAGAATGCTAACAAAAAAACAGAAAAATTTTCTTATCATGATATTATTCTAACAAAAGTTCAAGAAGGAATTATTGGTTTAATAGAGGATAGACCTAGTATTACTCAAGAAGAAATGTCTAATCTGTTAGGCGTAACATCGAGAACAATTAGAAATCATATAAAATTTTTAGTTGAAAATAATTATATAAAAAGAGTTGGTGCTGATAAAAATGGAAAATGGATTGTTATTAATAAAAAGAATTAGAGCATTAAAATTGTGACAGTAAAATGCTACAATTTTTATTTTTAGAATGTTTTTTATATATTTTCAAGCTGATTACTGGAAAAAAAATCAATCCGTTTGGATTGATTATATGTTAAGTTCAAACATAAAAGTTCGAACAGAAACGTCACTGGAGCAAGTGACCGGAATCGAACCGGCATCTTAGCCTTGGCAAGGCCATATACTAACCGTTGTACTACACCTGCGTCTTTTTCATTATATAATATTTTATTTATAATGTAAAGCAAAAATGAATAATTTACATATTAAAATATCCATGATAAAATTGTTATAGAGGGAAGATATGGAAAAATTAAAAGGATTATCAGAAGAAAAGGTTTTAGAACTTAAAGAAAAAGGACTTGTAAATTATAATTGTGATGTTAAAACTAAATCCATTGGTCAAATTATTGCGGGTAATTTTTTTACTTTATTTAATTTTTTGAACTTTGGTTTAGCTTTGGCTATTTTTCTTGTAGGTTCTTATAAAAATTTACTTTTTTTAGGGGTTGTTTTCTGTAATACTTTAATAAGTACTATTCAAGAGATTAGAAGTAAAAAGGTTATCGACAAACTTTCTTTACTTAACGAAAGTAAAGCTACTGTTATAAGGGATGGAAAAGAAGTTAGTATTGGTATTCACGAAATTGTTTTGGGAGATATAATTAAATTAAAAGCTGGTAATCAGATAGTTACTGATAGTAGAATTTTAGTTGGCGAAATTTTAGTTAATGAATCACTTATCACAGGAGAATCTGAATCAGTTACCAAAAATAAAGATATGAATATTTTATCTGGAAGTTTTGTGGTAAGCGGTAGTTGTTTAGCCGAAGTTATTCATGTTGGGGCTGATAATTATACGGCACAGATTTCGGCAGAGGCTAAATATATTAAAAAGGTAAATTCAGAAATTATGAATTTTATCAATAAAATTATTAAATATATTTCTATTGCTATAATTCCGATTGGTGTATTACTATTTTTAGGGCAGATGGATTCTGGGCCTTTTAGTGATACGGTTATTCATGTGGTGGCTGCTTTAATTGGTATGATTCCTGAGGGATTGGTATTACTTACTAGTACTGTTTTAGCTATTAGTGTTATTAGGCTTTCTAAATATAATGTACTTGTTCAGGAGTTATACTGTATTGAAACATTGGCTAGAGTAGATACAATTTGTTTAGATAAAACAGGGACAATTACTAAAGGGGAGATGGAGGTATCTAAGTTAGTACCTTTAAATGAAACACCTATGAATGAGATAGTAGATGCACTTAGTGTAATGAGTTATCATATGGAAAACGATAATCAGACAATGGAGGCTATTAGTAAAAAATACGCGAAGAAAAATGATTATAAGGTATTAGAGGTTGTTCCATTTTCTTCACAGGCTAAGTGGTCAGGCATATCTTTTGAAGATGTAAGTTATATCATAGGAGCACCAGAGATTGTACTTAAAGATACTGCTAAGATAGATAAGGAACTTAATTTATATACTGAAAGTAATAGAACTATTTTGCTTGGCAAGGTTAATCATAAATTAAATAAGACTTTACCTTTAGATGTAGAGCCTATGGCTTTAGTTATTATTAATGACAAAGTTAGGTTCGAGGCTAAAGCAACGCTTGATTATTTTAAGGAGCAAGGTGTTGATATTAAATTAATTTCTGGAGATAATCCCAAAACGGTAGCTGGTGTGGCTAAGAAGGTGGGACTTACAGATGTTAAATATATCGATATGAGTAAATGTGATTTGCCAATTATGGAAATTGTGGATAAATATAATGTGTTTGGTAGGGTTAAACCTAAACAAAAAAAGGAAATTGTAATGGCTTTAAAGGCCAATGGTCATACGGTGGCAATGACAGGTGATGGTGTTAATGATGTCTTAGCTTTGAAAGAAGCTGATTGTAGTGTAGCTATGAATAGTGGTAGTGATGCGGCGAGAAATGTTTCACAGCTTGTACTTTTAGATTCAAATTTTTCTTCAATGCCGAAGGTTGTGGCAGAAGGAAGAAGAAGTATTAATAATATTCAAAGGTCATCATCTTTATTTCTTTGTAAGACAACTTATGCGACATTACTGGCTATTTTATTTATGTTTTTACCTTTAAGTTATCCTTTTGAACCTATTCAACTTACTTTAACTAGTGTGGTTACAATTGGCATTCCTTCATTTATTTTGGCTTTGGAACCTAATAATGAGCGAATTAATGGTAAGATTATTTTAAATGTTTTGAAAAGGTCTATTCCAACGGCTTTAACTATTGTTTTAAATATTTTAATTATTTCAATTTTACCTTATATTATAAGACTTACTTCAGATGAGGTTTCAACTTTATGTGTTTTATTGACAGGTCTTACTGGTTTTATGCTTTTATATAGGATAAGTTTGCCTTTTAACGCTTTGAGAAGATGTTTATTTGGATTTTTGATAGTTTTATTTAGTTTTGGGGTAATCTTTTTGAGAGAGTTATTTTCACTTACTTTGTTAACGCCTAAACTTTTGATTTTGACACTAGCTTTATTTATGATTGCAATAACTTTCTTTAATATTTTTACAGATTTATTTTATAAAATTTCTAAAAAGATTAAATTTGGATAAAAGCCTTATATTATGGGCTTTTTTTAATTAAAAAATATTATATTTTATTGACAGAAAGTGTAAACTAGATGTATAATGATAGTAACAATAACAAAGCGGGTGGTTAAATGATTAATGAAAAAGATACAGGGGCTTTAATTAATCAAATACAGGTGGTTACGCGTGATCACATAGATTGGATAAAATCACAACTTTTAAAACCAAATGGTTTTATGGTGGCAAAAGGCCGTGAGGTTTGGATAGATGTTCCAAATAGTAAACTTAAAAATATTGTGACAATACCTAGTAAGGATGAGGATAATTATAAAGAAGCATGGGCTAGAGTGTATAATTTAGCTGTGGATTATTTAGAAGGTAGTTTAAGTTATGCTTGCATGAGTGGCAAATTAGATTATAGAATGATAAATTGGCCAGATTTTAATCCTAATGATGCAGGGTATGTACGTGGTCTTGAAAGAGTTTTAGACGAATTTAAACTGATGGAGGCTAATAAAGCTAAGGAAGAAGCGGCTAAACTTAGAGTAATTAAAAGCAGTGTAGTACTTAGTCCGGTGGATGTGTCTGAAAGCTTAGATAACTCTATTAAAGAGGATTTACCAAGTGATTATACTGAACAATCAGATGAAGAAAAAATAGAAGAGCCTGAGACTTTAGAGGAATTTTCTTTAAATAAAGGCGGAGAAAATTCTTTTGTATTTAAAAAGTTGCTTGATGGTGATAAACTTACAAAAAAAGACTTTCGCGATTTAAATGGTGACGATGTTAATTTGGTAGTTATTCCATGTCAAGATGTCGATAATATTAAAGAAGAAAAATTATTTTTTGAAAATATACGAGTGTGTGCGGATGAAGGAGTAAAGACAGGTGCTATGATATACGGTCATGCAACTGAAGAAAGAGAAGCTGCATATGAACTTAAGAAGATATTTAAATTATTGGATCAATGTGGAGATGGATTTACAAAATGTATTATTTATGAAGTAAATGATAAGTTTGTTTTAAAAAATAGAGATAGTGAAATGAAACTTTTGAGTTTTATTAATGCTTATACATTGATTTTAGAAGGTCTTGCGAAAGAAGGGTTTATTTCTATTTTGTCAATGAGTTTATCTAGTAAGAATATTTTGAAAGACATTTTTGAAAGATATAATTTGGATAGTAAATTTGAGATTCTTTATAGAGTTTTGGTTAGAGAACTTGACGAACTAAATAAAGGGGATTCGACAATTTTATTAGATCCACAGTATGATTATGATGTTGTAACACTTAGAGATGGGAGATTTAAAAATGGGGAATTGATTAAAGAATCTTTAAGTGAATCAAATAATATTTTAGCTAAGGCTGCCTAGCCGATGCTTTTTTTTAATAAGATTAGAGAGGGTGGTAAGATGCTTAAGTTAAATAGTATAAAAAAAGATTATAAAACTGGTGATTTTATTCAACATGCTTTAAAAGGTATTAGTATATCTTTTAGAGAAAACGAGTTTGTAGCTGTTTTAGGCCCGAGTGGTTCTGGTAAAACAACATTATTAAATATTATTGGTGGTTTAGATAGATATAGTAGCGGTGATTTGGTAATCGATGGTAAATCTACTAAAAAATTTAAAGATAAAGATTGGGATGCTTACCGTAATCATGCGATTGGTTTTGTTTTTCAAAGTTATAATTTAATAGGGCATATTTCGGTTTTAGAAAATGTTGAGATGGGAATGACTTTAAGTGGTGTAAGTGCTTCGGAAAGAAGGAATAAAGCTTTAGCTTTATTAGATAAAGTTGGACTTAAGGATCATGCTCATAAAAAACCTAATCAATTATCTGGTGGCCAGATGCAGAGAGTGGCAATTGCAAGAGCTTTGGCTAATGATCCAAAGATTATTTTGGCAGATGAGCCAACAGGGGCTTTAGATAGTAAAACAAGTACACAGATTATGGAACTTATTAAAGAAATTTCTAAGGATAAGTTAGTAATTATGGTTACACATAATGCGGAATTAGCTGAAGATTATGCGACGAGAATTGTTAAAATGAAGGATGGAGAGGTTTTAAGTGATAGTAAACCTTATGAAGAGAATAAAAATAATGGTAATTTGAATATTAAGAAAACTTCAATGAATTTTTTGACAGCTTTGAAACTTTCTTTTGGAAACATTAGAACTAAAAAAGGTAGAACTATTTTAACTGCTTTTGCTTCTTCAATTGGAATTATTGGTATTGCTTTGATTCTTTCTCTATCTAATGGATTTAATATCGAAGTTGAAAAATTTGAACAAAATTCTTTAGTACAGTCTCCAATTATTATTTCTAATCAGACGGTTAGAATGGATGAGGATACGTTAAATGAACTTAGGGGAGTCACTAGTCAAAAGAGATATCCTTCTGATAATAAAGTTTTTGCCGAGGAAGATATAGCTAATACAATTATTCATACCAATAAAATAACTGACGAATATATCGATTATTTAGATAAAATGGATAAGGATAATGTTTCAGCGCTTTCATATGTTAAAGGAACATCACTTAATTTGGTTAGTAAAAATGGTGATGATTATACTTTAGTCACACCCAGTACTAATATGATGTGGGCTTCTACTTTTGAACAATTACCGGAAGAGCCTAATGATGATGGACTGATTAATGACAATTATGATGTTTTAGCAGGTGAAATTAGTAATGAGGCCGGTTTAGTGCTTTTTGTAAATAGCCGTAATCAAATTGATGGTGAGCTTTTAAAACAATTAGGATTTGATAAAGATGCAAGCTTTGAGGATATAATTAATAAAAAGTTAAAAGTTATAGTTAATGACGATTATTATAAAAAAATAGGTTCGATTTTTACGGTGGAGGAAGATTTGAATAAGTTATATAGTAGTGAAAATAGTATAATTGTTAAAATAATGGCTATTTTAAGGGGTAAAGAGGATAAGGAACTGATTGCTGGCAATACTGGTTTATATTATACAAAAGCCTTGGGCGATAAGATTATCGATAAAAATAAAGATTCACAGGTTGTTTTAGCTCAAGAAAAAGCTTCTTATAATGTCCTTACTCATCAAAATTTTGAAGATAGTGTCAGTAAGGATATGGTGCTTGGATATTTAGGGGCAGATGTTGTTCCTAGTTCAATATATATTTATCCTAAGGATTTTGAAACAAAAGATGCGATTATTAATTACTTAGATGGTTATAATGATGGTAAAAGCGAGGAGAATATTATTCAATATACTGATATGGCAGAAATGATTTCAACTTTATCAGGAAATATCATGGATGCAATTACAGTTGTCCTTATTGCTTTTTCTTCGATATCGCTGGTAGTTTCTTCAATTATGATAGGCATAATTACTTATATTTCTGTTTTAGAAAGAACAAAGGAAATTGGTATTTTAAGAGCTATTGGTGCGAGAAAGAAAGATATTACAAGGGTGTTTAATGCAGAGACTTTTATTATAGGTATTTTTTCAGGAGTTTTGGGTATTGCTATTGCTTATTTATTAACTATTCCAACTAATATGATAATTGAGGATTTATCTGGATTAGCAGGTGTGGCTAAATTAAATCCTGTTCATGCTTTAATTTTGATTATTATAAGTTTGACTCTTACAATTATTGGTGGAGCTATTCCATCTAAAATGGCTTCTAGAAAGGATCCGGTTGAGGCACTTAGAACAGAGTGATATTCTCTCTGTTTTTCTTTTTTCTTACTTTTTGTGTTCGATTTGACAATATTTATAAATGATGTATAATATAGAGGCTTTTGAAGAAAGAGGCGATATAATGAATGAAAGCACAGTGCAGTTAGATGTAAAAGAGCAGTTAGCTTTACATAAAGAAATGTTAAAACCTAAAAAAACAGAAAGAGAATTAGCTTTAGTTAAGTATGCAGGGTTTTTTAAGAGTAATTTAGCTAGATTAGATGATATTACAGATCCTGGTTATGTAGCTTTAGAAATTGTGAATGATGAAGGACTTACAGTTAGCTCTGTTTTAAAAGAAGAGGGAGAATTTTCTAATTTTAAAATTTGTCATGCAGCTTTATTAGATACTTTACTTGAAAATCCCATACAACTTGCTAAAATTAATTTAATTCATGCGGTTATGCCGTTTGATGATGTATATCAAATTGTTCAAGCATTTAGTAAAATTCCTGAAGTTACTAGTGCGAAAACGAGAGTTGTTTTAGGTACTTATGATAATTACGAAGAGATTGAACATAATTTTAATTTAAGAATTTTAAATAATTTAATGAGAAGTTTAGATTTTAGTGGTTATCATGGTGCGGATATGGATGGTACTTCTGTAAAAATGGTTTATTCAACTTATCAAAAAAATTTAAGAAAGAGACACTAAGTTGTCTTTTTTTGGTGTATAATTATTTAGGGTGATATTAATGAAGGAAAAATTAGAAAAGATTGTAAAAATTTTAACCGATAATGGAAAAACGGTTAGTACGATGGAATCTTGTACTGGTGGGGCACTTGTTAATGCGATTACTAATGTGCCAGGAGCAAGCAATATTTTAAATTTTAGTGCGGTAACTTATTCAAATGATTTTAAAATTAAGATGGGTGTGGATGCATCTATTATAGATAAGTATACTGTTTATAGTAAAGAAACAGCTAGAGAGATGGCTAGAGCTATTAGTGTTTTTGCTTCAAGTGATTATGGTATAGGTATTACGGGTAAACTTGGTAAAAAGGATATTCATAATGCGTTTGGAGATGATAATCAAGTTTTTATTTCTATATATGATAATGGTAAGTATACGGATTTTAATTTATTTGTTGATAGTGAAGATAGACGAGACGATAAGTTGGAGGTTTTAATATTAACCATAGATAAGTTTCTTGAATGTTTAGAAAATGTATAAAAAATTAGATTGTTTATTTGATAGTTTAAGTAAGTCTAGATTTAGATCTAGCTTTCATTTACCTATATATATGAAAGATTATATTGATGAAAAAGGCTTAGATGTTATAAAAAATCACGCTTATAATTTTGTCAATAAAAGATTAAAAGAAGCTTATCCTAAAAATGATGGAAAGCAAACTCCTTATAAAGGACATCCTGTTTTTATCTCTCAACACGCAACAGGAACGTGTTGTAGAGGATGTTTGGAAAAGTGGCATCATATTTCCAAGGGAAGAAGACTTACTGATAAAGAAATTGATTATATTGTTAGTGTAATCATGAAATGGATAGAAAAAGAGGTTTAAGAATATACAAGTTTGCTTAAATATGATATAATTTTATTGGTGAATGATACCGAATTTAAAAGAAGGGAGATATATTATGGAATTAAAAGGTTCAAAAACTGAAAAGAATTTATTAACTGCTTTTGCTGGAGAGAGTCAAGCCAGAAATAAATATACTTATTTTGCTTCAACAGCTAAAAAAGAAGGGTATGAACAAATTGCGGCTATTTTTGAGGAAACTGCAAATAATGAAAAAGAACATGCTAAAATGTGGTTAAAAACTTTATTTGGTGGCGATATTAAAGATAGTTTAAAAGTAAATACTATGGAAGCTTTAAAATTAGCTGCTGAAGGAGAAAATTACGAATGGACTGAAATGTATGCTGAAATGGCTAAAGATGCTAAAGAAGAAGGATTTGACAAAATAGCTTATTTATTTGATGCGGTTGCAAAAATTGAAAAGACTCATGAGGAAAGATATAATAAATTATTAGCTGCTGTTAAAGAAGAAAAGGTATTTAAGAGTGAAACTCCTAAGATGTGGGTTTGCCGTAACTGCGGTCATGTACATTATGGAGAAGAAGCTCCAAAAGTATGTCCAGTATGTGCTCATCCACAATCATACTTTGAAATTAAAGCAGAAAATTATTAATAAAAAAGAATTGCTGAATATGGCAATTCTTTTAATATACATAAATGGTGTCCCCTTGGGGGCTCGAACCCCAGACCCACTGATTAAGAGTCAGTTGCTCTACCAACTGAGCTAAGGAGACAAGTTCTTAATAAGTATAACATATTTTTATTAAAAAGTGAATTGTTTTATTTTATTTTTTATGTTGTAGTTTTTTTAACGGAGATGGTATTATGATTACAAAAAGAAAAGGGAAAATAGGGGATACTGAAATTAATACAAGAATTTATCCTGATAAGTATTTTCAAGAAGGTGGTTATAATGGTATAAAACTTTTTGATACTATGCCAGCACATAATCGTTTACGTGAAGAAGTATATAAAAATAGTTTAAAAGCTGGTAATGAAGATGTTTTAAGGTTAAGTAATTATTATCTTATAAGAGATAACTATAATGAATTATATAATAAATTAAATATTGATAGTATAAATTTGAGTGAATTTGATAAATGTTTTTTATTATGGGTTTTAGATTATACAAAAAATAATTTAGAAGAAATATTTAATGGTATAACTCATAATGATGGTGTATTAAATATATCTTTAAATAATAGAGGTAATGAAAAAATTAAAAAATAATTATTATTTGAATATTTTTAAACTTTGTTTCTTGAACAAAATAGAAACAAGTTTTTTATATTAAAAAAAATTTATTATAAATGTAAACATTATTTAAAAAGTCTGACTCTTAATCAGTTTCCCTGGATTTATAGCAAGAATAATACATAAAAGATTTAATATTTTTTCGACATTTTATTTTGTTAAACAAGTAGTATAATAAAATATGAGGGGATGTTTATGAATAATTTTTTAAAAGTTTTTACTTTATTAATCTTTGTGGGTTTATTGGTTTTTGGTTTGTTTATTTTTGACAAAGATGAAGTAGAAGTTGATTTAGAACCTAAAAATAAAGAATTATTTGGAATAGTAATTAAAACTGATAATGAGCTGCTTACTATTCAAGATAAGAATAATATTATTTATGTTTTTAAAAAAAATAATAATTTACTTGCTGGTGATAATATTAAAGTAGAATATAAGGGTGATTTGGATAAAAATAAAGAAGTTCAAGAAAATGAGATTATTAGTTATGAAAAAGTTGATGATGAGTATCTAGAAACTATGTTTAATGAATATGAAGATGAGGCTAAAGAAAAATTAAAGAAAATGAGTTTGGATGAAAAGATTGCTCAAATTTTTTTAGTAAGATATCCTGATGATGGAATATCAGTTTTAGAAAAGTATCAGTTTGGTGGTTATGTATTTTATGCGAAGGATTTTGAAAATAAAAGTTATGATGAAGTTAAGAAGATGTTGAATGATTTACAAAGTGTTTCTAAAATTCCTATTTTGACAGCTGTAGATGAAGAAGGTGGCAAAGTTGTTAGGATTAGTAGTAATCCTAATTTAGTTAATGAACCTTTTAAATCTTCAAGAGAGTTATATTTAGAAGGGGGCTTTGAGGCTATTAAAGAAGATACGATTAATAAGAGTAAATTACTTTTTGATCTAGGAATTAATCTTAATTTAGCGCCTGTTATAGATGTTTCTGTTAATAGTAATGACTATATGTATTCTAGAGCTCTTGGTGAAGATAGCTCGGTTACATCACAGTATGCGAAGGAAGTTATTAAAGCTAGTAAAGGTTTAGGGGTTTCGTATACTTTAAAACATTTTCCAGGGTATGGAAATAATGCTGATACACATAATGGAAAAGCCATTGATAATAGAAGTTATGAGGATATTTTGAAAAATGATTTACCACCTTTTGAAGTTGGTATTGATGAGGGTGCAGAAGCAATACTTGTTAGTCATAATATAGTAAATAGTATTGATTCTAATAATCCAGCATCTTTATCTACAAGTATTCATAATTTACTTAGAAATAAGCTTAAATTTGATGGTATTATAATTACTGATGATTTAGCTATGGGAGCAACTAAAGACATTGATGGTGCTACTTTGAAAGCAATTTTATCTGGTAATGATTTAATTATTACGACTGATTATGAAAAAAGTATTAATTCAGTTAAAGAAGCTATTGCAAATAAGGTTATTGATGAGAGCTTGATTGATAGGTTAGCTTTTAGAATAATTGCTTGGAAGTATTATAAAGGTTTACTATGATGTGTTGAAAAAATAAATTTTTTTATGGTGCAATATATCAAAATTAAAATAAGACGTTGGTGAATGATAATTTAGATTACTTAAAACATAAAATAAAGTTATGAATTTATGTTGTCTTTTGACTTCAAGTGTGCTAGAATAGAGAAAAAATTTGATAAACGAGAAAAAAATAATAAAAAACCCTTGTCAAATTTCATAAAATAATGTACAATGATAAAGTCAAATGACAAATGGGCCTGTAGCTCAGTTGGTTAGAGCACACGCTTGATAAGCGTGGGGTCGTAGGTTCAAGTCCTACCAGGCC
>CALVII010000032.1 GCA_944329465.1 uncultured Bacilli bacterium
CGAAGACACTTATTCTAATGAATGAGTGTCACTTTTTTATAACAATTATTAAAAAAATAATTAGAAATAAAATGATATTGAAAAACCCTATATTTTCATATAAGGTTTAATTAATAGCTAATATTTTTACTTGATATTCACCATTTGGACTTGCGACAGTTGCAACATCTCCGACTTTAGCCCCCATTATTGCTTTCGCAATTGGTGATTCATTGGAAATTTTATTAGTGAAAGGATCTGCTTCTTTAATACCAACAATAGTATATGTATCTTTATCGTCCTCACCAACATATTCTAATTCAACAGTATTACCAACTGAAACTTTATCGGTTTTAACGTTTTTAATAATGATTGCTTTTTCAATTTGTTTTTCTAATGTAGCAATACGATTTTCTGTTTCTGACTGTTCATTTCTAGCTGCATCGTATTCGGCATTTTCACTTAAATCGCCCAAGGCTCTAGCTTCTTTTAAAGCTTCGATAACTGCTGGTCTTTTCTCCATTTTTAAATATTCTAATTCCTTTTTCATGTCTTCTAAACCTTGTTCAGTTACGTAAACTTCGTCTGTATTTGTCATTGTTTTTCACCTCAGTTTTCTATTTACTCCATAAAATATTACTACATATTTTATGCTTTGTCAACATATTTTCATCATATCGTTGACACTTACTTTTTGGGGTAGTTTTAGGTAAACTATTTGTTTAGGATGCCTCACTACTTCAATAGGATTTTTATCCTCGTCATATATGTTTTCAACAGTAAAACTAAATTCTTTATCTGGTCCAAATATTTCGACTTTATCACCTTTTTTAAAGTAATTTCTTTGTTGTAATTTAGCTAATTTGGTGTTTTCGTCATAACCTAATATTAAACCTAAGAAATCTTGATTAGTTATCTCCATTCTACCATTATAATACTGAACATCTTTACCAAAATTACCATCAAAAAATTGAGTTATGGAATCACGGTTAGCTACCCTTCTTAAGATACCCTCATATTTTAAATTATATTCATATTTTTCTTTATTGTGACAGTAATCGTCGATTAATGTTCGATAAACTTTGACAACTGTCGCAATATAATAGATAGAACGCATTCGACCTTCTATTTTTAGACTATCAATATTCATATCGATAAGTTCTGGTATATGACTTGCCATGGATAAATCTTTAGTACAAAAAGTAAATGGTTTTTCGCCTTTTAAATGTTTATCATTATCATATAAATCAAAATCCCATCTACATATTTGACTACATCCTCCGCGGTTTGAATCTCTATTTGTTAAAAAGTTTGATAAAACACACCTTCCACTATAAGAAGCACACATGGCACCGTGAATGAAAACTTCTAATTCTATATTGGCATTTTTTTTGATATCGATTATATCTTCCTTACTACATTCTCTAGCTAAGACTATTCTAGTAACCCCTTCTTTTTTCCAAAACTCTACGGCTTCTTTGTTTAAGGTTGAAGCCTGAGTTGATAAATGTATTTCTAAGTTTGTCTTTCTAGCTAGTTCAATAATAGCTGGATCACTTACTATAATAGCATCAACACCTATTTTATCTAATTTAATTAAATAGTCCTTTATTTTTTCTAATTCTTTGTTATGCATGGCAATATTAACTGTGACATAAACTTTTTTATTTAATTTATGGGCATAATTGACACCCTCTTCAATTTCCACTAGTTTAAAATTATCGGCATTAGCTCTTAAATTAAAAGCACCGCCGATATACACGGCATCCGCACCATATAATAAAGCTATTTTTAGTCTTTCTAAATCGCCGGCTGGGGCTAATAACTCTGGTTTTTTCATATCACTTCACCTTATATATTGTTTCTTTATATAGAAAACCTGTTTCTTTTGGAAATTTGTTTTCTTTATAATTTTTTAATACTTCTTCAAAATCTTTTTCTTCAATTAAATTACTGTTGAATACTAAGTAATCAATATCTTTAAAATCAACATTTACAGCGTTTAAAATATAATTGGAATAAACAGTTGTACCTAAAGTTTTATCAATAATTGGATAGGTTTTATCCTCTTTCCTAATGGTATTTTGATGTTTACTTTCTAAATTAAAGGTTTCTAAATAGTTTTTAACTAAATGCCTTCTCGATGTAAACATTGGAATATAACCGAATATGTTTACAAACAACTTAGCTTTAGTATTGTTTTTTATTTCTTCTATCTCTCTTTTGGTTAACTCTGAAGATAAATAAGCATATTTAGCACCTTTATTATACCAATAATTAACTGTTCCAAAATTAGTAGCTAAATGTTCTTGATTCCATACTAGGTCGGTTTTTAAATTTAACTTTTGTTTTAAACTAGGTATGCTTATGTCATAAAAGATAATACCATTTATGTTTAATTTTTCAATTTCTTTTAATGTTTTTTCTAAGGTGGTTAATTCATTATTATGTATATTTTTATTTATTATGACAAAAACTTCTCTATTTAGTTTTTGAATATTTTTTATTTCTTCTATGGTAAATGTATTAATGTAGTTAATCGATAGATTTTTTAATGGTACAAGATAGGCGTCGATATAGTTTTTAATATTCTTAGCTTCATTTAAACTATTAATAATAGCTGCAATTTTACTCATACTCTGCCTCCAATCAATACTAGATTATAGCAGAAAATGAAATTTTTTTCTACTTTAAAAGGAACATAGGTCAAAATAAATTTTGACTTAGCTTGTCTCACGGCAAGCCCTTTCTACTTCAATTACTCAAATGTTATAAATAATTAATAAAAAAACTTGCTCTAGGGTTATTTTAGATTGTCATGTTGGTTAATGGCTTGGATATTTTCCGAACTTATATATAAAAAAAGCCTTTAAAGGCTTAATCTTCAATTATTTTAACATCATTTTTTATTTTGTCATAGAAATTAACCATACTAACTTTTATATATGGGATTAACCATAAATATAAAACGCCAAGAGTAAATATCCCAAGTATTACCCAACCTATAAAGCTGAAACATAACATGATATAATCAGCTTTATGTCCTTCCATCATATCCATACTTACTTTAAAAATATCACCAAGTGGCATATCTTCATTATCATATAGTATGAAATAACTTTGAGAAAGACAAAGTATTAAGATAATCCAAAATACTATAATAGCTGCGCTTAAAATAATTCCAACTACTATCATAAACGATGATAAAGCAATATTTAAATCTACTTGATAAGTTATAAATACATATAATGAATTAACGGCAGTAAATTCTAATAAAGCACAAATGGTATTTATAGCTAAAAACACAATAGTAATTGCCGCACATCTAAAGAAAGTATCTGTTCTTTGGAACAGTTCATTAAAAGCAGTTTTTTTGTTACGTGCTATTTTAATCATTACCTGAAGTAACCCCATATAAAACAAACTAGTAATTATCAATCCTAAGAAAAATGTCATCGGTGGTTCTTTGATATAACAAGCTGTCGCAATACACATCGTGATTAGAAGTGTATAAATTAAGGTAGCAATTACAGGATCAATATATTTACCATCCAAACTTTTTCGAGCTTTTGCTTTTATTTTTCTTATATCAACATTTTCACGCATAATACATACCCCTTTTCTACTATTATAATTATATCATAAGCTTGGCTTTTTTAGACAAAAAAATGGAAATTATTCCATTTTACTAACAGCTATCCCATCACCAACTTCATAAAATTTAGTGCGAAATTCTTGGTTTTGTTTTAAAAAATTTCTATAATTATTTATTTTACTTACTAATGCTTTTAAATTTTTACTGTGGATTTTTTCCGGATGGGCTGTAAGCCCGTGAAAATTTAAATTATCTGTTATAATAGCTCCTTTTTTTGATAGGTTGCTTTTATATCTTTCAAAAAATTTAATATACTGGGCTTTAGCGGCATCGATAAAAATTAGATCGTATGTACCATCAACTATGGTTTCTAGTGCATCGCCAAAGATTAAATTAATTCTATTTTCTAAGTTGAACTTTTTAACATTTTCTTTAGCTAAGTCATACATTTGTTTATTTCTTTCAATGGTTGTTATGTTGATATCGCTAGAGATTAAAGCCATATTTATAGCAGAATAACCAATAGCTGTACCTATTTCTAAAATGTTTTTGACATTATTTTCTTTAATAAAATTTATTAAAAAGTTTAAACCATCTTTTTGAATTATAGGAACATTATTTTCTTTAGCAAACAATTCTAAGCTGCCCATATACCCTCATCTTTTAATTTAGCAATTATTCTATCATGTTCATTAGCATTTTTAGTGAAATAAACTTTTTTGTTGGTATCAGCAACAAAATAGTAATAATCATTTTCTGTTGGATATAAAGCGGCTTTAATAGAACTTATACTTGGGTTATCAATAGGTCCAACTGGAAGACCAATCATTGATGTACATCTTGTATTGTATCCGTTGCAGGCAGTTAAATCGCTTTGGGTTAAGCTTTCAGTCATTGCCTTTTTAGAAGCATAGTATGTTGTAACATCACTTCCTAATGACCAATTATTATTTAATCTATTATAGAAAACTCCAGCAACCATAGCTCTATCATTATCTGATACGGCCTCTAATTCGACAATTGATGCGAGAGTTAAGATTTGATGAGGTGTATATTCACTATTTTGAATTTCTTCTTTATATGGATCTAATTTTAATTTTGTATTATCTAAAATTTTTCTAACGATGGTTTCTATATCTAATTCACTTGGCTCAAAATGATAAGTATCTGGATATAAATAACCTTCTAAAGGATAATATATCTGACCATTATATATATCGTCTTTAATAAACCAATAATCATTTTGTAAGTTTTGAAGAAAAGTTTTATCAGCTAATTTATTTATGAAGTCTTCGGCTTGAATGTCGGTTTTTTCTTCGACAATTTTTGCCATTTGGGTAATATTTAAACCTTCTCTAAAAGTTAATTTTATAGTGTTATTTTTGCCACCATTCTCATCACTTAATACTTTGACAATTTCTCTTACGCTCATAGCTTCATTTAATTCATAGTCACCAGTTATTAAAGAGCTTGGTTTAGCAAATTTTAAATATATTTTATAAAAAGTTTCTGATCGAATAAGATTTTTATCTTTTAATTTACTAGCAATAGAAAAGTAATTATCTCCTTCATTAATCGTGATAATTTTAGGGTCTGTGCTTTTACTTACTGGACTTGTTTCATATTTATAAATTCCTAAAATTATCAATATTAAAATAATGATAAGGAGCAATAAAAAGAGTAAGAATTTACCTACTTTAAATTTACGAACTTTTTTCAAGGTAAAAACCTACTCAGTTTGAGAAGTTGCTTGTGAAGCTGGATTGCTAGCGGATTCGATTTGTGATTGCATTTCATTTAAGATTGTTTCGATTATTTTCCATTCTTTTTCGGTTTCAATTGGTTTTAAAGGTAAAGCTGCAAATTCATTATTTTCGTCAGATTTTAAATCTTTTGGGTCATAGATAGATGCATATACTTTTGTGTTTCCTTCATTGTCAATTGAATGATCGGTATAAACAATGTAATTTTTTTTAGTTTCTGGTGATTCAAATAAGAATAGTGCTTCACAATCCAATTGTCTTCCTTCTTCGTCGATTGCTTTAAATTTTACAGTTCCATTTTCTTGCATATTTTTTCAATCCTTTCTTTTATCTAAATATGTTTGTAAAATGATATTAGCAGCCAAACTATCTATTTTTTGTTTTCTTTTTTTTCTAGATATATCTGCTTTTATCATATAACCACTGGCTTCTTTAGTAGATAACCTTTCATCTTGCATTTCGACAGGAATTTTAAAGGTATCTTCTAGCTTTTTTTTAAATTCTAAGGTTACTAAAGCCCGGGGGCCTACTGTACCGTTCATGTTTTTAGGAAAACCTAAAATGATTTTTTCAATAGGCTCTTTTTCCATAATAGTTGATAGCTTACTTATGGCCTTTTCGTAATTATCTTCTTCAAATCTGATAGTTCCATAAGCGGTTGCAATTGTCTTTGTGATATCCGATATAGAAACGCCGAGTGTACGGGTACCTAAATCTAGACCTAAGTATTTCAATATAACCACCCTCTATTAATGTACATTCAAATTATATCATTTATTTTGTTTTTTGTATATAGAAAATGTATAAATTAAAAAATGTAAATAAAATGTAAATTTACGTTTTTTTTATTTTAGTTTATTAGTTTTATTATCTTATTTTACCTAAATATTACCTTTATACATTATAATAGGTTATATTCTCCAAAGACTCTTAAAATTTGACAAAATGTAAAGAATAAAATTAAGTTTTTCTTAATAGTATAATTTTGATAATGTGATATAATGAAGTGGGGTGAAGCTTATGTACTATACAAAAAGAAAGGTTAAGAAAGGGCCAATTATTATACTTGGGATAATTATTTTAGTGATTATTTTAGCAATTTGTGGCATAAATTTATATAAGAAGTACACAAGTAATGAATATAAACTTGGTGAAAAAGGGTATAAAGAAAATGAGATTGAAAAAATTCTGAAATTTGACGATAAATACATTACTTATGCGATTAATCACGATTATGAAGATGATTTTATTCCACTTGTTGAACAAAAGTATTTTATTTGGAAAAACTATGATAAATATATTAATTTTATTGACGATGAATATGGTGATAAAAAGGTGGATTATAGTAGAGTTGTTTCTTTAGTTAATGTTGGGGCAAACAATGAACCTTATACACATACTAAAAAAACCGATATGGATAAAGGTTATGCGATATTAGTTAATAAATATAACTCTTTACCTGATAAATATGCACCAAAGGATATTGTAGAAATGAGTAATTGGTATGCGTATCCTGATAATAGTATTAGGAAAGATGTTTATGATGCATTTAAGGAAATGAGTGCGGCGGCTAAGGAAGATGGTTATACTTTGATTGTGAATTCTTCTTATAGATCTTATGAAGAGCAAAAAGAAATATATGATGACTATGAACGTAATCGTGGTAAGGAGTATGCAGACACATATGCAGCAAGGCCTGATTTTTCAGAACATCAAACGGGACTTTCTTTAGATGTGTTTTCACCTGGGGCCAATATGAGTAATTTTGCAGATACTGAAACATTTAAATGGCTTAGTGAGAATGCTTATAAATACGGATTTATTTTAAGATATCCTGAAGGAAAAGAAGATATTACTGGTTACAATTATGAAGCTTGGCATTATCGCTATTTGGGAAAAGAATTAGCTAAAAAAGTTTTTGAGAGCGGTTTAACTTATGACGAATACTATGCTTATTATTTAGACGATTAAGGGTGAGAATATGAAAAAAAGATACTGATAATTATTGGAGTTGTATTATTAAGTCTTTTAATATTTTTATTCTTTTTTTTTAAACAAACCCGAAGAAAATATTAAAGAAGAGTTTATAAATAATGGTTATACCGATAAGGAAGTAGCTATTATACTTGATAGGGTCCCCAGCAATAAATATGAGTATTTTTTAGAGTTGGGTTACGACAAGAGTTTAATTAATATCCTGAGTTCTAAGGAATATAAAGAAAATAATTTTGAAAAATACATAGAATATTATATGAAAAATAAAAAATCAACTATTAACACTATTATCACAATTATCAATTCCGGATATGATTTAATGAATTATCCGGCTTCTGATTTACTTGCTGACCTAGTCAAAGAAAAATACTATATAAATAACAACTTGGCTCGTTATTTAGACTATGGAAATAGTCATGATGTTGATGTCAAAAAAGTTATAGCTATGGTTAATTCCAAAGCTGATTTGGGATTTTATAATATGGCCTTAGAAAGTGATTTAGAAGACAATAATTTGATATTGGTTAATAAATTTTATTATTTAAAAGAAGATTATACTCCATCTGACTTGGTTACTTTGTCAGGTCAATATAACCGTGGAGCTAATAATAAAATGAGAAAAGAAGCGGCTGATGTTTTTATGAAAATGGTAGATGCGGCTAAAATAATATATGAAAACGATATTACTTTAGAAGAATATTATGCTTATTATATAGAAAACGCTTCTTAATTTGAAGTGTTTTTTTGTTGGTAATAGTAAGTTTTTTTGACTAATCAATTTAATAAAAGATTTTATATATTCAACTTGAGTATCCATACAATTCTTTAGAATAAAGCATTTATTAATTAGTAAAATGAGGTACAAAAAAACTGAATTTAATTTATTTCAGTTTCTTTAATAATATCATGTTTTAAAACATTTATAATTTTGTTATTTATATTTTTAGTATATGGATCTTCAGTGAACAATTTACTCATAAATCTTTTGGTATGTGAAAAAACTTCATGACCATGACTTTTACAGTATCTATCTTTAGCATCCAACAATTTTTGCTTGCTTAAATTATAACCCAAAACATTTTGAAGTCCATTAGCTATATCAAGGCCATCTTCGGTATATAAATATTTAATTATTTCATCGTAAGCTTTATTTTCAAAGTTTTCTAATAATGGTTTATATATTTTTTTTAATCCATTATCTAATTCTTTATAAGTTTTATTAAATGAGAGTAAATCATAAATTGAAGCTATAACACAACTAGAATATCTCGAATTTTTATTTAGATATTCAATACTTTTCTTTGTTTTAATTATTGGTAAGAGATTAATATCGTTAATATTTTCTAAATTTTTCATTTTTAATTTTCTATAGGTTTTAAAAGGATGATCTTTAAGATCAATAACATAATCAATATTTCTATCAGTTTTTTTTCGGATTGCATTTAATTTACTATCTTTCCAAAGAAAAATATTAGGACTATCTAACGACACTATATATAAAATATCACCCAAATCATTATAAAAGACTCTATAAGTTTCCTCATAATGATCATTTATACATTCTAGCTTATATCCGCAGGTAAAACCATTATCTTTTATTATTTTTAAGGCTTCATCTTTGGTAATAGATGGATATAAATCTTTTTGATCATTACTTTTAACAAAATATTCTTTTCTTTCTTCCTCAGTAAATATATATTTCTGAGGATTGGTCATTCTATCTTCACTCGTGCCTTCAAAAACGGCTTTATATATGCATAGGTGGGCAGAGTTTTTATTTAAAGAGTCAATATCTTTTTTTGTTATATCAGTTATCTTATTATAAAAGATATCGATATTTTCTCCACAAAGTTTATATAAAATATAAATTTGAATGCCTCTAATGTTCATATCGTCTAATAATATCAAAGTAGCTAAACTATTACTTTCACCTTTTAAGTCTATGAGATTATCAATTATGGCACTAGCATTAGAGTTATCCTCTGACATATCCCTAATTACTTGTGGGAACACTGAGAAATCTAACGGCTTTCTTTCTGTTTTTATTAGCATATTAGCCCCTCCTATTTTATTATAGCACTCCTCTATAATTTTTGTAAATAAAAAGGGTCTAGCGTTTTGACCTTTTGGCATTTAAATCAAATTTTAAATGAGGAAATGAGTTTAATAATCGGCGATTGAAAATCGATTTTTCTTTTAGTGCTTTTTTCATTTCAATTGTTGTTTTTTCAGTAACATCTTTAAGGTTGGCAAAGCTTTCTTTTTTGATATTAGATATAATTTTAAACGAGAAAATAACATCTGTTATAAAAAATAAAAGGACAATTATTATTATGGTGTTAAAGATTACTGGCGGAATATTGCTGACAATTCTTAGAAAAAATGGATTAAATACATATACTAAAATTATTCCTAATAAACCAAAACAAAGGGAGGTTGTAAGACTTACACGACCATTTATTTGAAATTTATGAGAACTGTAGTCCCACCATCTAGCATGAAACATTTTTTCCATCAAATAGCTAGTTACATATTCTAATACAGTACCTATTAGAAATGACATAATAAACAAAGCTATAACATCGTCATAATATCTTTTTAATAAAAGAGTTATAAAAAGAGAACCAAAACCATATATTGGGCACCATGGACCAATTAAAAAACCACGAGCTGTAAGTTTTTTCTGTTGACAAGATACTATTATAACTTCCATCAACCAGCCTATCATAGAGTATATTAAAAAGATATAAAAGTATTTAAACATAAAACTAACCACCTTTTTAAGCAATTTTACACTATAGTTTTGATAAAATCAACTTTTTAAGTGGAAATTTTATAACGATATCTATCAGCTTTATAATTCTGCATTATCTCTTCTTCGTTTAAAACTTTTTTGTATATTATAAAATCATACATTGTGCCTTCGAAATAACGCTCTGGGGCAGGATGCGACTGACCTATAATAAAGTTGTATTCTGGATAAGGAACAATATAACTATTATCTAAAGCTTCACCAAAGAATTTTCCGTTTATATATAATTTAACACCAACACCTCCTTGATAGACGACGGTGTACTGCTTTTTTTTATTTAAAAGTTTATCAATACTAACTGAAACAAAAGTGGGATTATAAGAAGTACCATGAAAAAAGAAATCACCTTTTTGTCCATTCATCTGCATTGATATTCCATAAAATGGATCTTCATTTGCATGACCAATATGATAACCATATATTCCCCGATATTCACTTCCATCCGTTATATTTACTACAAAGCTAAAAGTAAATTCTTGTCCAAAAATTTCTTGATTATAACCTGAATCTACATAATTATCTATACCATTAAATAATAAACCATTATCATTGGTCCAGCTGGATGCGGTAAAATTATTCAAGGTGTTTTTAATAGGTGTAGCTGTATTTGGCGATAAATCTAAAGCCTTGTTATACCATGTGTCTGTTGGTGCACCATGACCATTAGCTGTATTTTCTATTCCATCATAAAAGGCAAACAATCCATCTTTCACATAATCTTCTATTGTAAACTCTTTTATATTTCCCTTGGCAGTTATTGATAGATTTGTACTGAAGGCCGCATAACCAACGGTTATTACCATTAATAAACTTAATGACAAAATTATGATTGTTTTCTTTTGTCTTCTTCTTTTTCTTCGCATATTATTCACCAATTATATTATACCCCCCCCCCCCATGAAATTTTCAAGTTTTTTCCTTATATTTAATAAAAAAAGAAGCATGGCTTTACACTTCTTTCATAGGGGGGTGGTGGGGGGTTATTCTAAATCATATCTTTGTTTATTGACTTTATAATTTTGCATTATCTCTTCTTCAGTTAAGGCTTTTTTATAGACCATAAAATTATACATTGTCCCTTCGAAATATCTGTTTGAATTTGGAGATGGGTGTGATCTTCCAATCATAAAATTGCTTTCAGTAGCTGGATTAAATGTATATGGACAATTTTTAGCCGCAATTTGTGTACCATTAATGTATACTGTTACTGATTTTTGAAACTCAAAAACTATAACCATGTCACTTTTTTTGTTGGTCAAATTATTTCTTATGGTTTCTGGAGACAATGTAACTCCACACCATCCATCACCACTACTCCAATATCCAATTCTTAAAGTTTCAGAATGATATTGAATTTCTATCCCACTATTATGATTTGTTGTAAATATATCATCTGGTCCAAAATGTTCTCCAAAGTATCCGTGATAGTTTTCTGTGTTTTTATTTGTAATAACAAGTTCAAAAGTTATTTGCTGTCCAAGTGCTTCTTGCATGTATCCAGTATCTACTACATCATCTATACCGTTAAATAATAAACCATTATCATTTGTCCAACTTGATGCAGTAAAATTTGTTAATGTACTTTGGGCTTGAGTAGCTAAACTAGGATTTAAATCTAAAGCCTTGTTATACCATGTGTCTGTTGGTGCACCATGTCCATTAGCTGTATTTTCGATTCCATCATAAAAAGCAAATAGTCCATCTTTTACATAATCTTCTATAGTAAACTTTTTTATATTTCCCTTGGCAGTTATTGATAGATTTGTACTGAAAGCCGCATAACCAACGGTTATTACCATTAATAAACTTAATGACAAAATTATGATTGTTTTCTTTTGTCTTCTTCTTTTTCTTCGCATATTATTCACCAATTATATTATACCCCCCCCCCC
>CALVII010000033.1 GCA_944329465.1 uncultured Bacilli bacterium
TAATTTTTTAAAAATTTAAATTTTCGTACAAAATGTACGTTTTTTATTATTTTTTTCGTGCAAAATGTACGAAAAAATGATATAATGTTGAAAAGAGGTGAAAAAATGTATAGAAAAATTGAAGAAGATTTAAAAGTATGGAAAGAAAATTCAAAAATGCCATTGATGCTAATAGGTGCAAGACAAACAGGCAAAACCTATATACTAGAAAAATTTGCTAAAGAAAATTTTAAAAACTATATCTACATCAACCTAGAAAAAGAAGAAAAGGTATCTCAAATTTTTAACGAAAGCATTGACCCAGAAAATATCATTCAAAAAATCGAAATTTTAAAAAATATAAACTTTGAAGAAGAAAGCACATTAATTTTTTTAGACGAAATACAAACAAATGAAAAAGCCATAACTTCATTAAAATATTTTTGTGAAAGCGAAAAAAACTACAAAATAGTCTGTGCAGGCTCATTACTTGGAGTAAAAATAAATAGATTTAAATCATCATTCCCAGTCGGAAAAGTGACTATCAAATATTTATTTCCAATGAACTTTGAAGAATTTTTAATAGCAAATAATGAAGAAAAACTAATAGAAGAAATTAAAACTCACTATCAAACAAACAAAAAAATGCTTTCCCCACTTCATGAAAAAGCTTTAAATTTATATAAAATATATTTAACTATAGGCGGTATGCCAGCTTTAGTAAATAATTATTTAGAAAATAATAAAGATATCACTAAAGTAAACTTTGAAATATCTAATCAAATAATAACATCTTATCTAGCTGACATGAATAAATATACAGAAAACACAGAAAGCATTAAAAACGCTAAAATATATAATGCTATACCTAAAGAATTAGCCAGAGAAAATAATACTTTCAAATATAGTATTGTAGATAAAAATGCTAGAAAAATAAGATATGAATCTAGTTTAGACTGGCTTCTTTCCAGCAATATGCTTTTAAAATGTAATAAAGCAGAAAAACCAGAATCGCCATTAAAAGCCTTCATAAATAATGATAAATTCAAAATATATTTAAGTGACTGTGGGCTTCTAAGAACTCTTTCTAACATCAGTTATGAAGAAATAATTTTAGATAAAAACGAAATGTATAAAGGCGTTTTAGCAGAAAATTATATAGCATCAGAATTTTATCAAACATTTAAAGAACTATTCTATTATACATTTAAAAATTTTGAAATAGATTTCTTAATCAAATTAAATGGTGATATTATCCCAATTGAAGTAAAAGCAGGTAAAAGAAATAAAAGTAGAAGTTTAAATGAATATATACAAAAATATAAACCAGTTTATAGTATCAGAATTTCAAATAAAAACTTCGGATTTGAAAACAACATAAAATCAGTTCCATTATATGCAACATTCTGCATAAAATAAAAGTACGCCTTAAAACGTACTTTTAAAATAGCTTATTAGGATATATTCCCTCTTTAATATAATTATCAATAGCTTTAATAACTTCTTCTTTATCTTCCTTATAAGTAACACCATGCCATTTAGAATTAGTCTTTCTAATATTAAAAGACAAATTACCCAATGAAACTTCATGATTAATAACATCAGGGACTAAATATTCACTATTCAAATTATCTATATTATCTTTTAAAAATATAGAAAAATTATTTACAATAATATCCAAAACATCTTTAGTAAAGGCAAAAGCATTCATAGAAACTAAAGTATCAAAAGAAGTTTTAAAAGAATCACTTCCATCCAAAGGAGAAGACAATATCATATCACCGCAAACTTCCATCTTACACTCTTTAATACCTTTTAATTTATTATCACCCAAAAGCATGCCCCTTTTAACAGAACCATTTTTACTCATAGTATTATAAGCCTTATAACCAAGAACAATATTTTCGTTATTTTTAACACCATCAAACAGCTCTTTAAAAACTTCAAACCCATAAAAATCATCCGCATTTATAACTGCAAAAGAACCTTTAATAACATTTCTCGCACTATAAATAGCCGCTGCAGTACCCCAAGGTTTTACTCTTTCTTTAGAAGGAACATAACCAGAAGGCAAATCATCAAGCTCTTGAAATACATACTCTACCTTAACCTTACCTTCTAATCTCTTACCAATAGTATTCCTAAAACCCTCATAAAAATCTTTTCTAATAATAAAGACAATCTTATTAAACCCTGCCCTAATGGCATCATAAACCGAATAGTCAATAATAAACTCTCCATTAGGTCCAATAGGTGTAATCTGTTTTAAAGAACCAAATCTACTCCCTAAACCAGCTGCCATAATTACTAATGTATATTCCAAAATAAATCCTCCTATTGATTGTTTTTATTAAGGGCATTATAAGTAAGTGCAAAAACTGCAATACCAATCAAAACAAACGCAAGCCACATAAATGGATTATTGTGGTTTTCCTCTATCCAAGCTTTAGCTGGCTCAATAAACTCATTAATTGAATCGATAATTGATAAAATCATTATAAATCACCTATACCTTTCTAATACTCTTATGACCTTTCATTATCTTCTTAATCCCATAAGGATGGCTAAAAGCAATCGACAAAACAGAACCAATTGCCACAACCACACCTTCACCATAAATATCATGAATAACGTGGTCACCAACACTATATTCCGCTGTTTTATCTATCATTTCTTCTTTATTAAACTTAGTCTCCTCTAAAACATCCTTGTCTAAATACTCATCACTAATCTCCGAAATAAACCTACTAGGCAGATTACAATTCGTATTACCATAAAGCATACGCCTTTGAGCATTTACCAAAGTAAGTGTTTTTCTAGCTCTAGTTACTGCTACATAACATAAACGCCTTTCTTCCTCAATCTCATCTGGACTATCTAAACAATTTGAATGAGGAAATAAACCTTCCTCTAAACCAATAATAAATACGTGGTCAAACTCTAATCCTTTAGCCGAATGAATTGTCATTAAAGTTACCACATCATTATTGTTTTTATGTTCCTCCATATCCGAAACTAAACTTATCTCAAGTAAAAACTCCTCCAAAGAAATAACACCATTATTCTCTTCAAAATTCTTCGTAATAGACTTAAACTCTTCCAAATTTTCAAGTCTAATTTCCCCATCTATTGTCTTAGAATTTTCAAGTTCCTTTCGAATACCCGATTCCGTTAAAATAAGTTCAACTAACTCCGTAAGTGAAATGTTTTCACTTTCTTTTTTTAACCTTTCGATTAACTTCTTAAACTCTAACTCCTTACCACTCTCAATAGCTTCATATAAAGATACACCTTTATCTAAAGCCTTAGTAGCTAAATTTTCTATTGTCTTAGGTCCAATTTGTCTTTTAGGAACATTAATAATTCTCATTAAACTAACATCATCATTGGAATTATATATCAACTTCAAATAACTAATTAAATCCTTAATTTCTTTCCTATTATAGAAATAAAAACTACCAACCACTTTATAAGGAATATTTTCTCTAAGTAAAGCCTCTTCCATATTTCTAGACTGTGCATTAGTCCTATATAAAACCGCAATATTTGATTTTTCTTCACCACTAATAATTAGTTTCTTAATTTCTTCCATCACATAATTAGCTTCATCTTTTTCATCATAAGCTCTGTGATATCTTATCTTTGGCCCACTATCATTTTTAGTCCATAAATTCTTATCTTTTCTCTGCTTATTATGTTTAATAATATCATTAGCCACATTCAAAATATTACCAGTTGACCTATAATTTTCCTCTAAAAGCACTACTTTAGCCTCAGGATAATCCTTTTCAAAATTGAGTATATTTCTAAAATTAGCTCCTCTAAATCCATATATAGATTGGTCCAAATCACCAACCACACATATATTTTTATACTTTTTACTAAGCGTTTTTATCAAAATATACTGTGCCTCATTAGTATCCTGATATTCGTCTACCAATATATACTTAAATCTCTCTTGATATTTTTCTAAAACATCTGGATATTTTTTAAATAACTTAATCGGAAGTAATAATAAATCGTCAAAATCCATCGAATTATTTTTAAGAATCTTCTGTTCATATTTTCTAAAAACTTCTAAAACTATCTCTTCATATTCCGAATTCGCAAACCTGCTGTAATAATTACTATCCATAAGTTCATTCTTCGCACTACTTATCTTATTTCTAATAGCTCTTGGATTATAAACCTTAGTATCCAAATTCATATCTTTTAAAATTTTTTTTATAACCGTTAAGCTATCATCACTATCTAAAATAGTAAAATTCTTATCAAAACCCAACTTATCATAATTTTCTCTAATCAAAAGTAACCCTAAAGAGTGGAATGTCGATATCTGCATGTGATAAGCATCACTCCCAAGCATTTTAAATGCCCTTTCTTTCATTTCCTTAGCTGCTTTATTTGTAAATGTAATAGCAAGTATATTATAAGGATTAACTCCTTTTTCTTCAACCAAATAAGCTAATTTAGTAGTTAAAACACGTGTCTTACCGCTGCCAGCTCCCGCTAAGACAAGTAAAGGACCTTCTGGCCATTCGACTGCCTCTTTTTGCTTATCATTTAATGTACTTAAGTCCATTACTTATCACCACCTTATAACCATTATAACAAATTTTTTCAAAATTTTTTCAAAAAAAAAAGGAATTCAACTATAAAACGTCGTATGTTAATTAATGAAGGGAGGTGATTAACATCAATTGATGGTTACCCATGTATTAGACAGCATGAATGAAGTCATAACCAATAATTATGACACAAACCACAAAGCCGTTGACATTGTTGCAAATGATAATTCTGAAGCAAATATTATAGCTCTAGAAAGTGGCACCGCCACCACCGTGGTAGACAATGTTAAAGGCCCAAATCATAAAAGTAAAGGTTTAGCAACCTACGGTAATTATGTCAAGATAAAACAAAATAACGGTAAAACTGCTTTATATGCCCATATGAAGCATGGATCAGTAAAAGTAAAGAAAGGAGAATATGTTGAAAAAGGTACCATCATCGGTACCATTGGTGAAACAGGCAATGCTTATGGCAAACACCTACACTTAGAAATTCACAATCAAAATAATGTCAAAGAAAACCCAACTATTACATTAAATGAACCGGCACCCTCATCTCAAAAGCCGGAAAAAAATTACATAAATCCTACCTATAATAATTCAAAAACTACTACCACTACAAATAAATCTGTATCAAAAAATAATCAAAAATCAGAATTTTTAAGTGCTTATAATTATCATTACGGTTCAATCGTCGATGCATTAAAATCAATAAATATAGATAGCTCATATAATTACCGTAAAAAATTAGCTAAAGTCAATAATATTAAAAATTACCACGGTTCATACTCTCAAAACATTCATTTATTGAAATTATTAAAAGAAGGAAGACTGAAAAAAGCTTAATTTTTATGCTTTTTTTCAGCCTCTTTTTTTCTGTCTAACAAAAGAAAATAATCGTCTAGTACATCTTCAAAAGAGCTTCCTCTTTTAGAATCCAACTCTTTTAAATCAACGTCCCCGTCATTAAAATTTAAATCATAAACTAACTGTACATCTGCATTTAAACACTCTTTCGCAACCCTATATAAAGCTTGTTTTTGAGAATCACAAATCTCTTCGGGCATAAAAAGTAATCCTCTTTGTTGATGTCTAGTAGACGAAACATTAAGATATACTATATTGTTAAAAATAGATAAAAAATACACTACTGTACGAAATAAATGATTTTCTGAAAGAATATTGAACACCTGAACATCAGGATACTTTTCTCTCCCATATTCTAACAAATAATTCACATGTGGTTTATACTTATCCGCATCATCTGTATCTTTAAAATTCTGAATATCCTTGTCATAATATATTTTTCCAACAAAATCAACATGACCAGGAATATCCCCTTTTTCATTCTCGCCATTAATAATCATAAGCATACTATCTTCTAATCTTCTGTCCATTACCTAAAACCTCTTCATTCTGTAATATATACTCATCTAACTTACTTCTTGTATTTATGTTCTTATCAAAATCAAAACTTACTCCAACAAACATTCCATCCATCATTGACATATCATAAACAAACCAAACATCATAATCTAAAATACTATCTATAAATTCATACAACGTTTCAAGTTGTTTATCACTAATATGTTTAGGAAAATATAAAACCCCCCTCTTTTCATTATCAACCGATATATTAGTAAATATAATATTATCAAGTAAAGATAAATAATATATAGGACTATTCGGTTCTTTCATATAATCAAGCTTACTAAATCCAGAAATATGCGGATATTTTAAAGAAGCATAATCAAGCAAACACTCTCCATGATAACTAAAACAAAAATTATAGCCTAAATAATTTAACTTTCCATCATCATCAGATCGACCATTTATAATGGCAACCATATAATCATCCATCATTTCACCTTTTTCTTAATATACGGTTTTGTTTTAAAAAATTTATCAAGTATTTCAGTATTTTCTAACCCATCCTGATAATCCATTATTTCTTGTGGGACCACTTTACCATATTTTCTGACTAAATGATAATCAATATGAATAGGCATTGTTTCAAATGATCCAAACAAATCATATAACAATTTTATCTGTTTTTCACTAACCTCTTTAGGAAGAAAAAGCAAACCATATCCAGGAGAATGTTGATAAACAATATTTCCTAAAGTCGTTAAATAAATAAGTAAATCATTGTTATCCTTTAAATCATCAGCCCCGATTTGATTAGCCAAATCATTATAATAAGTATATAAATAATCTTTTAAAACTTGAAGGTGAAATCTATAATCCTCATCTCTTTTTCCAAAAAAACGAATTAATCCATCTTCTTCACTACTTATAACAACAATCCAATAATCATTAATATTTTCCATTATATCACCTCCGCCAAGACTTAGTACTTTGTTTATTCATAAACTCCTCTAAAGCCTCATTTAATGAATGTTCACCATCTAAACCAATCATTTTATCATTTATATTATTTCCCGTAATTTTTAAATCGTAGCAAATCGCCACTTTCTGTCTTCCCAAATCCAAATTATAAAGTGTATCTATTTGATTTAAAGTAAGCTCATCTGGAAAATAAAACATACCTGTACTATTATCGTTAAAATATATAATATCTCCAAACTTACCAAATATATATCCATAATAATTTCTAGGACTTCCAACATTTAATTTACTAATATCCAAAGTAGGGTGTTTTTCTAAAAGATAATTCAATAAAAGTTTAATATGATATTTAGAATTATTTACTCTACCCATAGCATGAATCATTCCATCTTTATCAATAACTCCCACTTTACTATCTATCAAACTTTTTATATAAATCACCTCTGCTTTAAATTACCATTACCTAAATACTGATTCATAACTTGACTTATATTATTACACTCATCAAGTCCAATTTGCTTTGAAATTACAAATTCTCCTAAATCTTGTAAATCATAAAACAAACTAACCCTTTGATCATCTAAATTTAAATTATTCATAACATCTAACTGTCTATCTGTAAGTTCATCCGGAAAATAAATCATACAAGAATCTACATCATTAAAATATATAATATTTCCAAACTTACCCATTATATAACCAAAACGATCTCTAGGACTTCCAATACTTAAATGATTAGTATTAAGGCCTGGATAGTTCTTATTAATATAATCTATAAAATAAGCCGCATGTGAACCAGCTTCGTTAAAATCTCCCATAGTATGAATAATACCGTCTTTATCGATCAAAGCAACTTTACTATCAATAATTTCTTTCAATTTAATCACCTATATAATATTTTACCACAAAATACTAAAACCTTTTATAAATTTAAGAATATAATACTATGGAATTAGAAAGGGGAGGATTTTTTGAAAAAATTTATTATAATTTTAATAGCTATAGGTTTAATAATAACCGGTATTTTTGTTTTTACTCCTAAAAAAGAAAATTCAAAACTAACTAAAGTAAAAGTTGCAGAAGTAACCCACAGTATTTTTTATGCACCACAGTATATCGCACACGCTTTAGGATATTTTGAAGAAGAAGGATTAGATGTTGAAATCATATTAACATCTGGTGCCGATAAAGTTACCGCTGCTGTTTTATCAGGTGATGTTCAAATAGGTTTCTGTGGTAGTGAATCAACTATATATGTTTATAATGGAGGACAAAAAGATTATTTAGTAAACTTTGCTGGTTTGACTAAAAAAGATGGTAGTTTTTTAGTTGCTAGAGAAAAAACCAACAATTTTAAATTAGAAGATTTAAAAGGTAAACACATAATTGGTGGAAGAGAAGGTGGTATGCCAGCCATGACCTTGGAATATGCCTTAAATATTAACGGAATAAAAAGTGATGAAACAAATATCGATACCAGTATTGACTTTGCCTCTATGTCAGGTGCTTTCATCGGTGGTACTGGAGATTATGTTGCTCTCTTTGAACCAACCGCTTCACAGTTAGAAAAACAAGGTTATGGACAAATTGTTGCCTCAATTGGAAACCTCGGTGGAAATGTTCCTTATACAACCTATAACACCAAAAAAAGTTATCTTAAAGAAAATCCAAAAGTAATTGAAGGTTTTACTAAAGCCATCCAAAAAGGTTTAGACTACGTTCATAATCATTCAAGTGAAGATATTGCCAAACATCTAAAAGATTATTTCCCAGATACCAAAGAAAAAGAACTAATAGAAATAACTCAAAGATATAAAGATATCGATTCATGGTATGATACAACTTACATAAGTGAAAAAGATTTCAACCATATAGAAGAAATAGTTGCAAACGCAGGTAAATTAGACAAAAAAGCACCTTATTCAAAACTAATTGATAACACATATTCTAAAAAATAATGGATATTTTAAAAGTTAAAAACCTAAAAAAAATTTACCACACTAAAGATAGTGAGATTTTAGCTGTGGAAAATTTTTCGTTAAATTTAAAACAAGGTGAATTTGTCGCCATCGTTGGTCCAAGCGGTTGTGGAAAAAGTACTATACTGGGTATCTTATGTGGACTCGATAAACCATCAAGCGGAACTATCGAAATTGATAAAAATTTAAAATTTGGTTATATGCTTCAAGGTGATAATCTGTTTGACTGGCGTAATATTTATAAAAACTGTCTATTAGGACTAGAACTTGAAAACAAATTAACCAAAGAAAACATTAACTACGTAAATAAATTGTTAGATACCTATGGCTTAAAAGATTTTAAAAAAGCCTATCCAAATAATTTATCTGGTGGAATGCGACAAAGAGTATCTTTAATTAGAACACTTGCGACTAAACCAGATATTCTATTCCTTGACGAACCATTTTCAGCTTTAGATTATCAAACTAGATTAGCTGTCTCTGATGACGTTTATAAGATTATTAAAAAAGAAAAGAAAAGTGCTATTATGGTAACCCATGACCTTTCAGAAGCAATTTCAATGGCTGATAGAGTTATCGTTTTATCTACAAGACCAAGTAAAATTAAAAATATCTATGAAATAAAATTAACAAATAAATCTACACCTATTCAAAATAGAAAAGCCAAAGAATTTGCTTATTACTATGACAAAATATGGAAGGATATTGATCACCATGTCTGAAGAACATAGAAAATATTTAAAAAAAATAAAAACGACCAATTTTTTAGTCAGATTTTTTCAAATATTAATAATTACTTTATTTATTATTTTATGGCAATTTGCTGCTGATCATAATTTAATCAACACTTTTATCGCATCTAGTCCTAAATCTATCGTAAATACAATTTTAAGTTTATATAAAGATGGCACATTATTTCATCATCTTTGGATTACCTTTTACGAAGTTATAATAAGTTTCTTAATTGGAACAGTAGGTGGTATTATTATTGCCACCATCCTTTGGAGATTTAAATTTATATCTAGAGTTATCGACCCATATCTAACAATATTAAATAGTCTTCCTAAAGTATCTTTAGGACCAATTATAATTATTATAGCCGGTGCAAGTACTAATTCTATTATCATCATGGCTTTATTCATATCAGTTATTATAACTATTATCAATGTTCACCAAGCATTTTCATCAACTGATGAAAATAAAATTAGACTACTTAAAAGTTTTAAAGCTAAACCTTATCAAATTTTTTTTAAATTAATCTTACCAAGTAATTATCAAAATTTAATAAGTACTTGTAAAGTCAACATTGGTTTAGTATTTATTGGTGTTATTATGGGCGAATTTTTAGTATCAAAAGCTGGTGTCGGTTATTTAATTATGTATGGTTCACAAGTATTTAATTTAAACCTCGTAATGACAGGTATTATATTATTAGCTATTATGGCAAGTTTAATGTATTATTTAATTACTTTTATAGAAAAAAAATTAGCAAAATAAAAACAGATAGATTATATATGATATTCATTCTAAAATATGTCATATACTATAAAAACCAAAGCAAATTAATTCTTTGGTTTTTATTTTAGTTCCGTAACCGCTTTCGCATTTAAATCTAAACCAGCTTTATCTCCTCTTTTATATGCATAATATGCCGCAGCTCCTATCATAGCTGCATTATCCGTACAATATTTCATCTCTGGAATAATTAAATTAATTTTCTCTTCTAAACAAGCTTCGGTTAAACCTTTTCTTAAACCTTTATTAGCTGCAACACCCCCAGCCACAATCAAATTTTTAACCTTATAATCTTTTAAAGCTCTCATAGTTTTTTTAACAAGTATCTCTACTACTCTATTTTGAAAAGAACAGGCCATATTCTCTTTAATGATTGTATTACCTCTTTGTCTTTCATTATGAGCTAAATTAATAACCGCACTTTTAAGACCACTAAAACTAAAATTATAACTACTATCATTCAAAGGCAAAGGTAAATCATATGTATCCTCACCTTCCAAAGCTAACTTATCCACAAGTGGACCTCCAGGATAAGGAACATTAATCACTCTAGCTACTTTATCATATGCTTCACCAACCGCATCGTCTAAAGTACCACCCAATTTTTCAAAACTATAATCTTCCTTCATATAAATGAGTTCTGTATGACCACCACTTACCACCAAAGCAATCAAAGGAAATTCCAACCTTTTAACTAAATTGTTCGCATATATATGGCCAGCAATATGATGGACTGGAATTAAAGGTTTATTATAAATAAATGCTAGAGTTTTCGCAGCCATAAGTCCTACAAGCAAAGAACCAATAAGTCCTGGCCCATAAGTAACCGCAAAAGCATCTATATCATCCATCTTCATATTAGCTTTTTTTAAAGCCTCATCGATAACTAGCGTAATATTTTCCACATGCATTCTGCTGGCAATCTCCGGTACTACTCCACCATAATTCGCGTGTGTATTCATTTGAGATAAAATAACCGTACTGATCTCTTTAGTACCATCTTTTATAATACTAACACTTGTCTCATCACAGCTTGATTCAATTGCTAAAATATTCATTTATTTCACCTCCAACACCATCAAGTAAGCATCACCATCTTCATAATAATTACTTCTAACAGTTTTTATTTCAAAACCATTTTTTAAATAAAATTTTATTGCATCTTTATTATTAACATTTACTTCTAAACTAAAGTTTTCCACCATATTATTTTTTAAATCAGCTAAAACAAAATCCAATAATTTCTGAGCAATTCCTTTTCTCCTATATTCTTCATCAACTACAATATAATTAAGTTCTGCTCGCTCATAAATAATACTATAAGAAATAAAACCAATTAT
>CALVII010000034.1 GCA_944329465.1 uncultured Bacilli bacterium
TCATTATCCATAGATAGTAACATTTTAATATCATCTTCAGTAAGCTTAGAAAAGTTATTTTCGTTACTATTTTCATTATCAATTAATAATTCAGCAAGTTTTCTTTTTTTGTTTTGAAGTTCTAGAATTCTTTCTTCAATAGTTCCTTTAGTAATTAGTCTAATAACTTCGACAGTGTTTTTTTGTCCAATACGGTGGGCTCTATCAGTTGCTTGATTTTCAACCTGCGGGTTCCACCATAAATCTAAATGAATGACTACGGTAGCAGAAGTTAGATTTAACCCAGTTCCTCCAGCTTTTAAGGTTATGATAAAGACATCTGTATCATCATGGTTAAATTTTTCAACTAATTCCATACGTTTTTTAGAAGATACTGAGCCATCTATATAATATGATGATATGCCTATATTGTTTAGTTTAGGTATTATTAAATCCAAGGCTTTTTTATAGGTTGTAAATATCAACATTTTATGTCCATTGGCTTTGGTTTCTTCTACTATTTTTAAAAGCTCTTCTATTTTAGCACTCTCACCTTTATAGTTATCAAAGATGATTGATGGGTCAATACAGATTTGTCTTAGTTTGGTTAGTAACTGTAAAATTTTAAATCTTGCTTTAGTCCAACCTTCTAGTTTGATAAGTTCATCTAGCTCCTCTTTAGTTTTTTGAACTTCAGCCATGTACACTTTTTTCTGGGTTTTGCCTAAGTCAATATAAATGTTATTTTCTAATTTATCAGGTAAGTCTTTAACAACATCTTTTTTCTTTCTTCTTAGGATAAAATATTTTATTTGCGTATTTAATCTATTTAAGTTACTATTTTCTTTATCTAATTCTTTGACGTTATATAAGGTTTGGAATTTATCACGGTTAGCTAAATAACCTGGCATGATGAAATCAAAAATACTCCAAAGCTCAAGTAAGCTATTTTCAATAGGGGTACCTGTTAGGGCAAATTTTACTTTGGCATTTAAACTCTTAACGGCTTTAGCTATACCAGTATTTGGGTTTTTAATGTTTTGAGCTTCATCGATGGCAATTAGTTCAAAGGACATTTGTTCATATTTTTCTAAGTCATTTCTAATTAAACCATAAGATGTTATCATAATGTTTATATCATCTATGTTATCTAGTTCATTTAATCTTTGGGTTTTATTTTCGGCAAAAACTTTATATTTCAATTCTGAGCCAAATTTATCAAATTCTTTTTGCCAGTTGTAGACTAGGGAAGTAGGGGTAACAATTAGAATTTTGGCTTTTGGATTTTCTTTAATGATTAGTTTAGTTAAATAGATTAATTGAATTGATTTTCCTAAGCCCATTTCATCGGCTAAGATTCCACCAAATCCTGATTTATAGACATTATATAACCATTTTACGCCGGCCATTTGATAATCTCTTAATACTTTTAATTCTTTTTTATCTAACGGAATGTCTTTATCTTTATAAGTTTTAAATTGTTTTATAAGGTTATCAAAGTTATCATTAGTGGATATTAGATTATGGTAACTATTTTTTAAGCTATCTAGGTAGAGTGCTCGATATTTGGGAATAGTTCCGATGCCTTCAGTTATTTCTTTTTTTGTTAGGTCTAATTCATCTGTGAGTTTTCCTAGGTTTTGAAGGTTTTTGTCGGCATTCAAGTCAATAATTGATCCATTTTTTAAACGGTGATAATGCTTTTTAGCTTTAAGTGATGATAAAATGTCAGTCAGTTCGGTTTGTTCGATGCCATCTAAATTGAAGTTATAAGATAGGATATTATCTTTACCAATAGAGAAGGTGACACTATTTTGGGTTTGTTTGACAATATTTGTATCTTTTATTTTCTTTGAGGTAAATACTTCGTATTCTTCACTTATTTCATAGATTCCTTTTTCTAAAAATTCGCCAATTTCATCAATGTCTTCTAAGGTTATATGCATTTGGTTTACAGTGAAGCCAAAATCTGATAATCTTTGAAGAATGTTACTTTCATATTCGGTATCTCTTGGCACTCCTGGATCATTAGAAAAGTAATTTATTTCTTTGTTACCATAGGTTAACTTGATTTGACATTCAATGGCACTATAATAAAAGTCAAAGTATAGTTTGGCTTTAGGGGCGGTTGGTATGGTAATTTCAGTTATGTTTTCATCTAAATGGATATTTTCTTTTAATAAGGAAAGTAGGCCACCTGTAAATTTGCCTAAGTCTTTTTTAGAGAACATGAAACTATCTAAATCATTATCTACAAGTAATCTATATAGTTTATATATATTATCATCTACTTTATATATTTTTTTATCATCATAAAAATAAGGTGTCCCTTCAAGTAATTGCTCATAATCTTTTAAATTATCGATGGTTAGGGTATAGTTATTATTTTCTTTAGTTAGGTTTATATTAAATGGGTTTTCTAAAGTATAACCAATATACTTATGGTTATTTAATGTAAAATCTTTATCTTTTAAAAGTTCTATAAAACTATCTAGGTCATTTTTTCTAATAACACATTCATAGTAGCCTCTTTGAAATATGTGAACATTATAATCTAATATTTCTTTATCTATTTTATCAAAATAGTGTTCATTTGGATCATAAGTTAATTTTGTAGATAACTTATATGGCCTTTTTTGTGAATAAGCATACATGAAATTATGATATTTATTATTTAAGGTATATAGTCTATCTAAACCTATTTTATATTTTACTTTAATGTAGTTATCATAGTAATAACTATCAGTAGGTTCAAGTTCTATTTCGAGGTTTAATTTCTTTTTTATGGTGGATTTTTTTGGCTCATAAAATTTATCTAAGATTTGTGAACCTATATTTAACTGATATTCTATGGGGTCTATTTCTTCATCATTAAATAATGTATCTTCGTATTTTAAAATGCAGGCAGCTATATGTTTACAGGTGTCCATTTTTTCATACTGTGGACAGGTACAACTATAATCATGTATTTCTTCTGTTTCTTTATTTAAAAGTAAGTAAACATGATAATCAAAGTTTATTCTCTCAGAAGTTACATTGAAATAAGCCTCGCGAAAATCATCTTCATCTTCAATTTTAGATAATTTAACTTTGTTTGCTTGATAATTTAAACCTTTCATAAAATCGGTTGTGCCACAGATTCTAATTACTTTATCATATAGACGCATGCATATCACCTCATTTGTTTATCATACTAAATTTTTCCTTTTATTACAAGTTATTTGCCTATACTTACACTATTTTATTTCATAAGATATCACGAAAGGGGAATAACAATGAATAATTATGTGAATATGGGAAATATGTTTCAAAATGAGTTTATGATGACTTATCCAGAAGCTATGCCACAAGCTAAGATGTCAGTTCAAGACAGTGAGCTTAGTAAAAAGCTTAGTAAACAAGCAGGGGACAATATGAATTTTAATAAATGTGGATATGATGGTAAAAGCAATCCTAATCAATTATACGATGTTTATAATGGTTTTATTAGGGGCAATATGTTTCCAGATTTATTTAACCAATATAAACTTTCTAGACCTTATGATGTGAAAGGGATGAATGAACAAGCGGAACTTTTGACTAAGGTAGATGCATATTCTTTTGCGGCTCATGATATTAATCTATATTTAGATACTCATCCAAACGATAGAGCGATGATTGATTTATACAATCAGTATAGTGCGGATGCATGGACAGCAAAAAATGAATATGAAAGTAAATTTGGACCACTTTTTGTAAATTCTAATGAAGGGTATCCTTGGACTTGGAATAATACACCTTGGCCATGGGAGAATAAGTAGGAGGTTTATATGTGGAAGTATGAGAAAAAATTACAGTATCCTGTAAATATTAAGAAGAAAAATTTAAAGATGGCAAAATGTATTTTGACACAATATGGTGGTCCAGCTGGAGAGCTTGCAGCTGCATGGCAATATTTAGACCAAAGATATATTATGCCTGATGATAGGGGAAAAGCATTACTTACTGATATTGGAACAGAAGAGCTTGCCCATGTGGAAATTATATCAGCTATGCTTTATCAATTAATGAAAGGGGCAACTAAAGAAGAGTTAAAAGAAGCTGGTTTAGATAGTCAGTATGCGCAGTTTGGTATGGATTTATTCCCATCAGATGCTTTTGGTAATCCTTTTAATATGACACACATTAAGGTTGCTGGTGATTATATTGCGGATATTGAAAGTGATATGGGTGCTGAACAAAGAGCAAGAGCTACTTATGAACATTTGATGGATTTGACTGATGATCCTGACATTTTAGGACCACTATCTTTTTTAAGAGAAAGAGAAATCGTTCATTATCAAAGGTTTAAGGAACTAAGAGATTATTATTTGAAAATTAAAAATGAAAGTTTAAAATAATATTTAAAAATTATTTTATTTGATGTTTTTATACTTGTTTTTACAAGTATTTTTTTTATAAAAATAAGCATAATAAAGTTAGGTGATTTATTATGCGTAAAATAATTCTTTTATTTATTTTTCTTTGTTTGAGCGGATGCTCAAAAAATTTAGAAATCAAAGGTAAAATTACAGAGATAAAATATAACGATGTTTTAATTAATTCAAAAGATTATGATAAAGTTATTGATTTGATTAATAAAGATTATAATAAAAATGAAGATAAAGATTTGGTTAATAGACTTACTATTAAGACTACTAAAGATATTTATTATTTTTCTTTGGATAATGAAAATATAAAATATGGTGATAAAAGTTCTAAAAATGACAGTCTTAACATTTATTTACAAGACTTGACTAAAAAGTATACTAATAAAGATTTTTTTACTATAGATTATATGAAAAATTATGAATCTAATAATGATGACGAAACTATTTTATTAGATAAGACTTCTAATTATATAGTTATTAATTTTGGCAAAAAGGTAAGTAATTTGAAAATTAATGAAATAGAAGAAGAAAACGGTAAATTTAGTGATATCGATTTACTTTACACTTTAAAAGATGTTGATAATAAGGTCATTATTCGAAAAACTATTGATTATGATAAACCTAATATTAGAATTTCTTTTAAAAATGAATATGGGTATACTTTTTCAATTATTCCTTTTTACAATGATGAAAAATTAGAATTTAAAACCACTTTAATAGCAAAATAAAATCTCTTATCGAGACTTTATTTTTTTATTAATTTATAAGATGTAGCTATTAGTACTGATAAACTTACTAATAATGTAAGTGAAACTAATATTATAGAGTCTGAAGTTTTAGGATTTGTAACTTCTTCTTTAACATCATTTACTACATCGACTGTCCATTCATATTTTCCACCGTCATAACTGGCAGTGATTTTTACTGTTCCTTCTTTTTTAGCAGTAATAATTCCTTCTTCTGTAACTGTAGCTATATCTTCATCACTACTTGTAAAAGTGATTTTTGGTTCATTTACAATGATAGAACCTTTATCTCCAAAATAGTAATTTAACTGATGCTTTTCATTTAATTTTATTTCGATGCTTTTTTCATCGGAATTTAAAACATAATTAGTTAATTGCATTAATGGAGCTTCATCTGTGACAGTTACTGGTTTATTACTACCACTATCTTCAGATTCTTTAGTACTTCTAGTATATACTTCTGTAGTAGTTCCTTCTTTGGCAACTACTTTATAGTTATATTTAGTAGCACTAGTTCTAGCTGTACCATCGGCGTTAGGCCTTGAACCTATAATAACATCACCTTTACTATTTCCTGTTACTTTGGTGAAATCACAATTTTCTACTAAAAGTGATTTAATAGTAGCTGGTGTATTTTTATGTCCTTGAACATAATATGGAATATCTGTATTGATATCATCTATTCCACCTCTTTGAGTGACTTTAATTGGAGAATTACCTCCTGATTTTCCTGCAAAAGTAGAGTTTTTAATTGTAATATCAGCATCAGTAACACCAATTAAATTAATATCTAAAGCATAGTCTCCTTGATACCAATTTTGCTCTGTAGTGGCTAATTCATTAAATTTAACATTATCAACTAATAATTTTTTAATATTTGTTAAATACAAACCTTTATTCTTGTAATTCATAATTGATGAATCTACAACTGATAAAGTTAATTCATTTGGTTTGGTATTTTGATTTTTTGAAATAATAGCCATACCTAGACTATTTTGACCATCCATTATTATGTTTTTGATATTTAATGTGGTGTTTTCGCTTGATTTAGCATCTAAATTAAACGAATAACTGACTTTATTATTACCTCCATCAATAGTATAATTTGCTCCTGCTGGTATACTAATACTCATGGCAGTTGTTTCGTCTTCAGTAATTTTGAATGTTGCTTCTTGAGCTCCTATTTCTTTAATTGCAGTATTTAAGTCACTATATTCTTTTTCTCCTACAATGGTTTTTGCATCTGCATGTGTTAATGGGAATGCACATAAGCAAAATGCACAGACTCCTAAAAATGGTTTAATCCCTTTTCTCATAAGGTCTCCTTTCTAAACAAGTTTTCTTGTTAAATTTATTGTAACACTTTGTTTTTGAGAAAACAATCGAATTTTGGGCTTTGTGTAATTTTAGTGTAAAAATCTGTTAAAAAAGTTTTCCTTAACGTGGAAAACTTATTTTGGATTTTTCTTATTTTCATATTTTTTTCTTTCATTTGTGTTTAATATTTTCTTTCTTAACCTGTATGTTGCTGGGGTTACTTCGACTAATTCATCTTCATTGATGTAGTCTAAGCAAACTTCTAGGCTCATTTCTCTTGGCCTTTTTAAAACAACAGTATGATCTTTGTTCGCACTTCTAGTATTTGTTAATTGTTTACCTTTAGTAACATTAACTGCTAAATCATTTTCATGGTTGTTTTCACCAACTATCATTCCTTCATAAACATCAGTACCTGGCTCAATAAACATAACACCTCTATCTTCTAACGAGCCCAAAGCATAAGCTGTCGATTTGCCATTATCTATGGAAACTAATACACCAGCTTTTCTTTCTCCTATATTACTTGTAGATAATGGTTCATATGATTTAAAGGCATGTGATAAGATACCATATCCTTTGGTTAAAGTCATAAATTCTGTTGTAAAGCCTATTAACCCTCTTGATGGAATAGTATATAAAAGTTTAGTTTGATTATCAAAAGGCTGCATATTTTCCATAGTTCCACCACGGTTACCCAAAGCTTCAATTACTGATCCAACATATTCTTCAGGAACTTCTATTTCAACATCTTCATATGGTTCACATTTTACACCATCTATTTCTTTGATAATTATTTGTGGTTTTGATACTTCTATTTCGTATCCTTCTCTACGCATAGTTTCAATTAATATTGATAGATGTAATTCACCTCTACCAGATACCATCCAAGATTCTGAATCTATTTGTTTTACTTTTAAAGAAACATCTTTTTCTGTTTCTTTCATTAATCTATCTTCAATTTGTCTAGCAGTTAGAAATTTACCATCTCGGCCACTGAATGGACTAGTGTTTACTCCAAAGGTCATTTGTAAGGTTGGTTCATCTATTCTTAAAGGTGGTAAAGCTTCTTCATAACCTAACTCACATACTGTTTCACCTACTGAAATATCTGGAAGTCCTGCAATAGCAACAATATCTCCAGCGTGAGCTTCTTCAACTTCTATTTTGTTTAGTCCTAAATACCCCAAAATTTTTTGAATTCTAAATTGTTTTTTAGTGCCATCTAAACGCATGCATGTAACTGTAGAATTTACTTTGATATGACCTCTTTTAACCAATCCAATTCCTATTCTACCAACAAAATCATTATAATCTAGTAAAGCTGGCTGAAATTGAAATGGTCCATTTTCATTAACTTTAGGTTCCGGGATGTTTTTAATAACGGCATCTAATATTGGATCCATTGTTTTTTCTTGGGTATTTATATCAGAAGATGTACTTGATGTTCCATTTAAAGCAGATGCATATAAAACAGGAAATTCTAACTGTTCTAATGATGCACCTAATTCGATAAATAGGTCCATTACTTCATCAACAACTTTTTCTGGTCTAGCTGATGGTTTATCTATTTTATTTACAACAACAATTGGTGTTACACCAGCAGCTAAAGCTTTTTTTAAAACAAATCTAGTTTGAGGCATTGTTCCTTCATAAGCATCTACTACTAGTAATACACCATCTACCATATTCATTATACGTTCTACTTCACCACCAAAGTCGGCATGTCCTGGGGTATCTAATATATTTATTCTATAACCTTTATAATTTATAGCAGTAGTTTTGGCTAATATGGTTATTCCTCTTTCTCTTTCTAGGTCATTAGAATCCATTACTCTTTTTCCAATTTCTTCGTTATCTCTAAAAGTTCCTGACTGTTTTAATAATTGGTCGACTAATGTGGTTTTACCATGGTCAACATGGGCAATTATCGCAATATTTCTCTGTTTCATATTTACTACCTCTCTTTGCATCAGGAACAATTATAGCACTATTAGATTCAATTGTAAACAAAATTTTGTTTAATATTTCTTATGTTTTAAGGTATAAAAGTTATTTATTAGTCTGATAATTATCCTAATAGTCCAAAGAAAAAAACTTCCATAGTATAAATCTTTAATAACATCTTCTCTTTTTGAAAAGTAATCTGATTTTAAAATCATTCTATTTCTATATGAAAGAAGTTTTAATATTTTTAAATCATCAAATGTTATTATTTTGCATCTTTTTTCCACTTCTGAACAGGTAAATAGTTTACAAGTTAGATTTATAGTTTTACAACCTTTTTTACTTTGGTATAGGCACATTCTACAACATCCATTTATGGTACCATTATTTAGTTTTTGTTGGACATAACATTTATTATTTTTAAATCCGCATATGTTTTTATTTTTATAATGGTTGTCAATTTGTCTGCATGCTTCATCATATATATAGGTTATTCTATCTTTTCTTTTTTTGATATTTAAAGCTTTGATAATTGGTTTTAACTGTTCATACTTTGTTTCAACAGTAAAGTTTGTCTTTTTGAAAATAAACGATTTATAAAAAAAGAGCTTTCGATAAAATTTATCTAAAGCTGATTTATTATTTATTACTTTATGCATCTATTCCACCAAAATAGTTTCTTAAAATATAATCAAAAGATATTTTAACATCAGGAAATACAGACATTTCTTCTAAGTCATGTCTTGAAAACCAACCTATATCATTACTTTCATCGCTTACTTTTAAATGTTCTTCTGGGTTATTTGGTTTTCCAACATAGACTATATCAACCATTCTGTCTCCATTATCTTTACGGTTATACTGAACCCCTAATGGTCTTATTAAGTCATCTTCTCTAGGAAAGTGTTCTCCAATTAACGTAGATTTTATGCCTGTTTCTTCATATACTTCTCTAACAGCGGCTTCTTCTGGTGTTTCGTTATCTTCAATGTGGCCGCCAGGTTGAAGCCATTTGTTATATTTTTTATGTTTTACGAGTAATAATTTTTTATTTTCTGGATTAACGATATAAGCTGATGCACAAAAATGTCTCATTTTTATCACCTAAATTATTATAACAGTTATTTTATTTAATTACTAGTTTAAGATGTCATAGGTTTTAGAATTGACATTTTTTTCGTAAACTTTAAATGTTTCTTCCAAATCTAAGGTGGCTAAAATTATTTCTTCTAGTTTATAACCTTTGACTTTTATTTCATGTTTTAACCAGTCTTCATCTTTATGCATTATTCTTAATGATTCATGAATTATTTGACCATCAATTATTAAATTGGCACACAAACCTGTTTTTTGTTTTTTAACATTTAAATCCTTATTGGTAGGTTGTTGATAGTCTATTTTAGGAAGAAAACTTATTTTTCCATTAGCTTCCATTAAAGCATAATCAATTTCTGATATATCAAAATAACCATTAATACGGCATTCTTCTAGTAGGTCATTGATATCAAATTTAGTTCGTTTTAAATTTTTATATAGGATTTTGCCATCTTCAATAATTATTGTAGGATCTCCAATAAAGAATTTTCGCATTTTTAAATTTTTTAAGGTAAGAATAGAAACTAAATAGGCCACAACTCCAAAAACTATAACAGCTACTATTCCATGCATATAATCAGAATCTAAATTTAAAGCCATTTCAGCAGCAAAGTTTCCGATAGAAATACCTATAACATAGTCAAATAGACTAAATTGAGACACTTGTTTTTTACCAATCATTTTGGTAACAAAGAAAAGGGTAATAAGTGAAACTAAACATCTTAAAATAACATCTAATATTTCTATTATTTCCTTTGCCATAAAATCACCATTTATATTATGAACATAAAAAAAATAATTATACGAGTAATTATTTTTTATGATGTTTTTTATGAAAGGCTGCTTGGTCAACTATGATATCTGTTTTTAATATAAAAATTATAACCAATATAGTTAGTATGGCATATATTATATATCCTAGTTTTTGGTCGTGAAGAGCATAAATTATTGAAGCAAATGCGAATAATATATCAATACCATAAATTATTAAAACCGTTGTTCGGTGTGAAAAATTTTTATTTAATAGTTGATGATGTAAGTGAGATTTATCTGGTTTGGAAATTTTTTCTCCTTTTAAAAGTCTTCTTATAATTGCAAATACAGTATCTAATATTGGAATTGCAAGTATTAATAAAGGAATTATTAAAGAGGTTAAGGTAACACTTTTAAAACCAAGTAATGCAATTACAGCTATCATAAAACCCATGAACAGCGAACCTGAGTCACCAGCAAAGATACTTGCAGGATGGAAGTTATGAACTAAGAAGCCTAATACTGAGCCTAACATTATAAAGGTTAAAATAAAATCTAAACCTGTTTTACCCATGATAATAGCTATTATACCGATTGTAGCAAAGTAAATTGAACTAATACCAGCAGCTAGGCCATCTAACCCATCGATTAAATTTATACAATTTAGGCACCCTAAGATAAAGAATATTGTAATGGGATAGGCAAATATTCCTAAATCTAAATAAAATCCAAAAGCAGTTATATCTTGAATTAATAATTTACCGTAGCATGTTACAACAATGGCGGCCATTAATTGAGCGGCAAATTTAACTGACGCTTTTAATGGCTTAATATCGTCAATAGCACCAGTTAAAACAATTATAAAGCTTCCTATTAAAATTGAGTTCATAGTACTGCTTGGCTCTCCAAATAACATGTAGCCAAATAGAAAACCCAAAAACATTCCTAAACCACCTAATCTTGGCATAGGTTTACTATGAACTTTTCTTTTATTTGGTATGTCTAAAGCCCCCACATGAATAGCTATTTTTTTTATAAACGGAATGATGAATGCGACGAAAATAAAAGTCGCACTTATCATTAAAAATATTTTTGTTATTTCATCTTGTCCCACAAAACTCACCTCTAATGGATTTATTTTATCATATTTTATATAATAAAGCTAATTTATATCTTTTTGCTTAAACTGGTAACACATACCTAATAAAGCAATAATGATAAAAATTATAAGTGTAAGTGTATTATTTTGGATTTTAAAAAGTATTAGGGCACTTTCTGTAAAGGTAGATGCTCCAGCTAACGATGTAGATATTATCATTAATGGCCTTGTAAATTTGACACCTAAAATACCTGCTATAAGTCCTGCAAATACACTTATTATTATTTGAACGTTTTCTTCTA
>CALVII010000035.1 GCA_944329465.1 uncultured Bacilli bacterium
ATTAGACAAACTAAAAATTCAATTGAGATAACTCTAGATAAAGAGTTAACTAATAAAATTGATGGTGAAACATTATTTTTTGAAACATCAAATTTATCTAGAATGTTCAGATTTAGCATGAAATTTGGTAGATTAGTTATAACTTTAGATACCATTAAATTAGATAAACATTTTGTATATTACTTATTAGACTTTTTAAAAATCCTAAAAAAATCGATAAAAAAGGAGAATAGTAATGAATAATTACGAAAAAGAAAAAGCTCTATGATATAACCAAATATATGATAAGCCAACTCTTTGGTATCAAATGCCTAATGAATATATTGATTATAAAGATGTCAATTTTTGGAAATTATTTTTCTTTGTTATAAAAAGACTTAGACTACATTACAAAGAAGCTTTAATAATAATTGATGCACAAAATCATTTATCAGAAATACCTGAAGAATATCGTAGTTTGGAATTATGCCTTCTCGCTTTAAGTACTCATCCAGCTACTACTTTAAAATATATTCCAGAGCATCTAAAAACAAAAGAAATGTGTGAAATCGCATTTTTAGCTAATCCTAAGAGTAATTTTAAATACATACCAGATAAATTTAAAACTGAAACTATGTGTGTAGAAGCTTATAAAGCAAATCATAAAAATGTCAGATTTATACCTGAAATCTATCAAACATTAGATGTAAAAATAGAAACTAATGAAAAACATTCTAACAAACGTAAATAAAAACTTGACATAAGGTAATAAAATTGCTAATATATTACCACAAAAAAAGAAAGAAGGGGATACCCATTAAATCGAAGTATACAAAAGAAGTAAATATTAATCTAAATAGAACTATGGGTAGAGAATTTGATAAATATACAAAAGATAAACATATTAAATTATTTACTAATGATGTAAAAGTAGCTCTTTTTACAGCCCCAATTACATTTATAATGGGAATGCTCACCACTCAAGATAAAATGACCTCAGATAGTTTATATATTATTAGTGGTTGTGCTTTAGTTTATGCAGCAGCCAATCTCTATTCACATTCTAAGAAAAAACAAAAAAGGTTCACACTAAAGTGAATCTTTTATTATTTCAAAACCTGACTAAATTATTTTAAACTAAAAAACAAATAACTAACTATTTTCCCTACTATCAAACGTTAGATACTTATCCGATTGTTAATTTAAATTCAAATATTGATTTAAAAGGAATAGGTAAATTAAATGATCCATTCTCCATCACAAATTCAAAAGTAAAATTTCTTACACAACATTAATTTTTCCACAATAAAAGTGATTTTTAAAATCTAATCACCTTTATTGTGTATTAATTGTCCATATAATTCATAAGCTTTGGAACAATTTGTTTTTTACGAGAAACTAAACCTTCAAAGAAATGTCCTTGTTTAATATCTTCTACTCCAAATGAATTAGAGAATATCTCTTCTGCTTTATCGTTATAGAATATATATGAACCATTTTTCAAAATATCAGTAACAAATAAAGCTATAGCTGTATAACCTTCTGAAGCCTCTTCATTTAATTCGCTTATAAATTCTTCTTGCTTACTTAAAATTTCTTCAGTACTCATAGTTGATACTTGACCAATTCCAACTTTTTGATTATCCACCATAAAGTTTTTAAAATCACCGTGAATAATTTCTGATATAGTTTTACCCTTCATAGAAGAACCAGCCTTAAACATTTCCATACCATACTCTCTATAATTAACTCCTGCAATTCTAGCAAGCTCTTCTAAAGCTTCTTTATCAGTATCAGTAGTCGTTGGTGAAGTTAAAAGAAGTGTATCAGAAATAATACCAGACATCATTAATCCTGCATACTTTTTAGGAATTTTAATATTATGTTCCTTAAACATCAAATATAAAATCGTTTCAGTACATCCTAATGGCATATTTCTAAAATTAATCGGTGCATTAGTACCAATATTTCCAATTTTATGATGATCTACAATTTCAATAATCTCCGCTTCGTCTAATCCAACCACACTTTGTTCTTTTTCATTGTGATCGACTAAAATAACTTTTTTAGGATGGCGACTATAAGCCATACTAACTCTAAATACCCCTAAACATTTCCCATCATTGTCGACAACTGGATAATTACTAAATTTTTTCTTATTTGCTAAATCTAAAACCTCGCCTAAAGCATCGTTTTCATTAATATAAACAACATCTTTAAACTTCATTTTATTTTTAATATAATTGCTTAATACAACTAAATTAGCTGTAGTTAAACCATCATGTTTCGTACTAATAACATCCACATGATTCTTTTTGGCTAACTCTAAATGTTCTTTCTTCATTTTAACCCCATTAGTTAAAATAATAATAGATGCACTATTTTCAACTGCATATTCGATAATTGCATGTCTGTCACCAGTAATCAAAACACTATCCCTATCAATTTTAATATTTTCTTTAAAAGTAGTACTCCTATAACTTGGCGAAATAATAGTACCTTTAATTTCCTTATCAAATCTTAAAATTTCTTTACCATTTAAAGCTTCAAGTAAATTATCATAAGAAGTATTTATTTTTCTTAAATCATTATTTATCAAATTACTTGCGACATCCTTCATCGTAACCGCACCTTTATAATTACCATTATCATCGATTACAGGAATTGTACCAATACTAGTCTCGTTCATATATTGATAACCTTTAAATATAGAATCTTTCTCATTTAAAAAACATCCTTTAGTATAATCAACATCCTTAATCTGAAGTCTTACATCATTTAAAAATTTAGGCTCATTAAATTTAAAATAATCTAAAGCAAACTTTGTCTCGTTATTCACATCACCTAAAATTCTAGGTTCGCTGTCCACTCCTAATTGATTTTTTAAATAAGAAAGTACTATAGCTGATGTAACACTATCAGTATCTGGTTTCTGGTGTCCAAAAACTAAAACTTTACTCAAGTAAATCTCCTCCTTCATAAGAACAATTATAACATTTTTTTCTTTATATTTAAAGTATAAATGTCATATTTAAGTACATACTAAAACCTAGAAAGAGGGGAAAAAATGAAATTAGCTGGAATAGTTAGAAGAATTGACGAACTTGGAAGAATTGTTATTCCCAAAGAAATAAGAAGAACTCTTCATATAAAAAATGGTGAAAACTTAGAAATATTTATTGATGGTAATAAAGTAATCTTAAAAAAATATTCCGAACTAGGAAATATGCAGGAATTAAGTGATACCATAACTGAAACATTAAATAGTAATTTAAAAACAAACATTTTAATATCAGATACTGATAAATTTATAAGTATATCTGGTCCATTAAAAAAGAAATATTTAAAAGAAGAAATAAGTGAAACTATATTAAAATATATAAATGGTAGAAAAAATGTAATTTTAAAAGATAAAAAAATAAACATAACCAAAGACAAAACAGAAAACAAAAATATATTTATCTCACCAATCATTTCAAATGGTGATGCCATTGGGGCCATAATTATAATAAGTGAGAAAGAAATGACAAGTAGTAATTTAGAATCGGTAACTCTCCTTGCAAAAGTTTTAGCCAAACATATTGAATCATAAAATAAAACATGTTATAATTAAACCATTAAATGCATTGAAAGAAAGAAAAGTAGGTAACTTTATAGAGAGTTTATGGTTGGTGGAAATAAACAAGGTAACTACTCTAAATGGCTCTGGAGCAGTCTAGCCGATATTTAAGTTAGACCGGTAAACACCGTTATATGTTTAAAGGTAAGAAAATCTTACAAATTAAGGTGGTACCACGCTCATAAACGTCCTTATCCTAAGGATGTTTTTTTATACAAAGGAGGAAAATATGCGAAAATTTGAAAAAATATCATTAGAACAATTTATAAAAGATACAAAATTAACCGAAAAAGAATATAATGAAATAACCTTGCCCGAAAGAGCAACTGAGCAAAGTGCAGGATATGACTTTCATATTTTAAAAGATACTACCTTAAAACCAAGTGAAATAAAAAAAATACCAACAGCAATTAAAGCAAAAATGAATAGTGATGAAGTATTAATGATTTATATTAGAAGTAGCCTAGGTTTTAAATATAATTTAAGATTGTGTAACCAAACTGGAATAATTGATAGTGATTACTACAATAATGAAAATAATGAAGGGCATATCTTTATAGCTATTCAAAATGAAGGAAAAGAAACTATAACTCTAAAAGCAAATGATAGATTTGTGCAAGGAATATTTATTAAATATTTAACTGTAGATAACGAAAAAGAAATAATCAATAACCGAACTGGTGGAATAGGAAGTACAAATTAGGTGATGATATGGAAAATAAAATATTAATAATCTCTCATATTGGAGATAATGATGGAGTAACACCTATCGTTTTAGCCAATTTAACTTTTAAAAACTTTGATAAAAAATTAATCGAAGTAAAAGAAGTGGATGAAACAGTAAAAGAAAACATTGATAAATATGATAAGATATACATATTAGATTTAAATGTTTCAGATGAAATGGCTGAAATAATTAATCAAAATGAAACTTTTAAAAACAAAATAATAATATTAGACCATCATGCCAGTACTCTTTACTTAAACAAATATGATTTTATAACCGTTATTTCTGAAAGCAAAGATAGAAAAGAAAGTGCAACTTCCCTATTTTATGATTACTTAATAGAAAATTATCCAAATGATTTATTAAAGAAAGAAAGTACTAGAACATTGGTAGAATATGTTAGATTAATAGATACATATGACTTTAAATCTGAAGAAGATAAGAAAAATGCCGAAAACATTAGAACTTTATTTGAATTATTTGGTGTGGAAAATTATATAGAATATTTTACTAATTATATAAAAAATCACGATACATTTACTTATGGACTGCAAGAACAAATGCTTATAAAAATCAAACAAGACGAAATAAAAAGATATTTAGAAGAAAAAGAAAAAGAAATGATAATAGGAACTTTAGATGGTTATAAAGTAGCCGTTGTATATGCCGAAAATTATCGTTCACAACTTGGAAACTATTTAATAGATAATCATCCAGAATTAGATTTTTCGATAGTTATAAACATTTCTAAAAAAATTAGTTATCGTGGTCATGGTAAAGTAGACCTAACGGTTTTCTCAAACAAATATGGTGGTGGTGGCCACAAAGATGCATCTGGTAGTCCTTTGCCAAAAGATTTTACTAAAACATTAACTAAAATATTATTTAAAAATTTTAAGGAGGAAAAAAAGTGAAACCAAAATTTTATATAACAACATCTATATTTTATGCGACATCTAAACCCCATATCGGAAATACCTATGAAGGAATATTAACCGATGCGATTGCGAGGTACAAAAGATTAATGGGCTATGATGTAATGTTTACAACAGGAACCGATGAACATGGAGAAAAAGTTCAAAATAAAGCCAAAGAAGCTAACAAGGCAGAACAAGAATATGTCGACGAAATTGCTCTTGAAGTTAGAAAAATAGACGACATTATGAATGTTAGCTATGATAAATTTGTCAGAACAACTAATCCTCACCATAAAGAAATTGTTGCTAAAATATTTAAAAAACTATATGATAATGGTGATATATATAAAGGAAAATATGAAGGTTTATACTGCACGCCTTGTGAATCATTTTTTACAGAAAAAGAGTTAGTAGATGGTAAATGTCCAGACTGTGGAAGAGAAGTTCATAAAACAAGCGAAGAAGCTTACTTTTTAAAACTAAGCAAATATAATAAATGGTTAGAAGAATATATTGAAACCCATCCAGATTTCATTATTCCAGAAAGCAGAAAAAATGAAATAATGAATAACTTTATCAAACCAGGAGTTGAAGATTTATGCATTTCAAGAACTTCATTTGATTGGGGTGTTAAAGTTCCATTTGACCCAAAACACGTTATTTATGTTTGGTTGGATGCTCTAACAAACTATATAACCTTCTTAGGTTATGATCCAGATAACCCATCAGACGAATTCAAAAAATTTTGGCCAGCCGATGTTCACATAATTGGCAAAGACATTTTAAGGTTTCATACTATTTACTGGCCAGTAATATTAAAAGCCTTAGACTTACCAATGCCAAAACACATCTTTGGCCATCCTTGGATACTATCATCAGATAGTGATAAAATGAGTAAATCAAAAGGTAATGTTTTATATGCTGATGATTTAGCTAACCTATTTGGAACAGATGCTATAAGATATTACTGCCTTCATGAAATTCCATATGGATATGATGGAAATATTGGTTATGAATTAATCATTGATAGAGTAAATTCAGATTTAGCTAACACATTAGGTAATTTAGTAAATAGAACGATCAGTATGACACATAAATATTTTAATGGTGAAGTATTTAAACCAGAAAACTTTGAAGAAATAGATAAAGATTTAATTGCAAGTGCGAAAACATTAGGCGATAGAATAGAAGAAAAAATGAATAAATTCAAAATTGCCGAAGCTATTGAAGAAATAATCGAACTATGTCGTAAAAGTAATAAATACATAGATGAAACAACCCCATGGATTTTAGCCAAAGACGAAACAAAAAAAGAAAGATTAAAAACAGTTTTATATAACTTACTTGAAACAATTAGAATAGCAAGTGTTTACCTATCCGCTTTTTTACCAGAAACAGCTGATAAAATATTTAAACAATTAAACACCCAAAATCGTTCAGCAAACTCTACTAAAACTTTTGAAGGTATGGATTCAGGTATAATTTTAAATAAACCAGAAATCCTATTTGCTAGAATAGATAAAGATGAATTTTCAAAAAAATTACCAAACTAACGTAAATTGTTGTAAAATGTCGCTTAAAAAAGAGCAATACTACTTGCCCATCTAATAAGCCGTATGTTATCCTTAAATAGGACGAATAATTAGAGAGGGATAAACATGACCAAACATATTAGTGGTATTGGTGTGATGTTTGTTTTAATAATAATTTACTTGAGTATAAATGTTATCAATAAATTTAACTATCTAGATTTTGCCTACTTATTATTTATGATAATCTGCTTCATTAGATTTATTTATATTAAGAAAATTGAACACAAGGAGAACTAAAAATGTTCTTCTTTTATTACAATTATATGATATAATTTTTTTGGTGATAATTATGTTAATCGATACGCACTGTCATATAAGTGATGAAGATTATAAAAATAAAGAAGAAATCATAAAACATATGAAAAATAATATAATGATAGTAAGTACTGCTAGTCCAAAAGATATAAATGAAGTAATTAAGCTATGTGAAACATATAAAAATATCTATGGCACTATCGGTATCCATCCCGAATTTGCCAGCACCTACACAAAAGAAGACTTAAAAAATATTGAAAAATATCTAACGCATCCAAAAATCGTTGGTGTTGGAGAAATCGGCTTAGACTATCACTACACTAAAGAAAACAAAGAAAAACAAAAAGAACTATTTATAAAACAAATAAAACTTGCTAATAAATATAAAAAAACTATAGTCATTCATAGTAGAGAAGCTATTGAAGATACATATAATATAATAGAAAAATACAAAGCAAAAGATACAAAATGCAACATGCACTGCTTTAGTGGTAGCCTAGAAATGGCAGAAAGATTTATAAAGTTAGGTGTAACTCTTGGTATAGGAGGTGTTTTAACCTTTAAAAATGAAAAAAAGTTAAAGGAAATAGTAACCACCTTAGACATACATAATTTTGTCTTAGAAACCGATAGTCCATATCTAACTCCAGAGCCTTTAAGAGGTCATCAAAATGAACCAGCTAACGTAAAATATGTTGCTGCCAAAATATCCCAATTAAAGGGTATTTCATACGCAAAAATCCTTGAAATTACAACGCAAACGGCATGTCATCAGTTTGACTTAAAACTATAAATATGGTATACTTTAAATGGTTTCAATTTTGAAATATGAGGTGAAATATGAAAAAATATCACCTGCGATTTTTAGTTATATCTTTACTAATAAGTATTCTAACTATCACAGGGTTAATGACATCTGGTAACCTAATTTCAGAAAAGAAATTTGAAGTAAAAAATTTAAACCAGACTAAAGATTCAGTGGCTTTAACTAAAGTCATTGAGTATGATACAGTTGAAACTTATAACAGTAAAATACCTACTGGCGTCACTATAACAAAAGAGAAGGGGCATAATGGACTTGCCTATATTGACGAAAACAATAATGAAATTGTCATTGAAAGTCCAAAAAATGCAAAAATCGAAATTGGAACTGGAGACGAAGCCAATTATGTAGGTAAAATGACTGGTTATGGTGCTGACTGCATAGGGTGTTCTGGAAATGGAACTCTAGCTTGTAAAACCAAAAATGGAACATATCACAGTTTAAAAAAAGATGGTATGACTTATAATGATGATGAATATGGTAATGTCAGAATTATTGCCGCTGCTTTAGATAAATTTCCATGTGGTACAATAATCAAGGTAGATAATCCAAACTTAGGCACCTTTAATGCTATAGTATTAGATACAGGTGGGGCTATGAAAAGTGCTTGGGGAAAAGGCATAGTTCATATGGATTTAGCATATGTAACAGAAACTGATCCAGCTATTCATTTATCCACAAGTTCTAATGTAAAATATAGTGTTCAAAGATGGGGTTTTTAAACCTCATCTTTTTCTTAATATTTTCTTAATATTTATTAATAAATAATTAAAAAAACTTATAATTAAATTGATTTAAGTTAATATTGCCTTAGAGGTGATATTAATGAAAAAATTATTAACACTAACCATTGGAATATTACTTATAGTCTGGGTTTATTACCTTCAAAAACCATATATAAATACCAAAATAAATCCTATTAGTGAAATAGACCCCTTAATTTTAGTAAATAGTAATAATTCATTTCCAGATAATGTTAATTTAAATTTAGCAGACTTTGAAGAAAATAAAGTAGCTGATATAATATATAATGACTTAGTGGATATGTATAATGCTGCTTTAGATGATAACATAAACTTAAAAATAAATAATGCCTACCGCTCTAAAAAAGAGCAGACAAAAATATTTAATGATAAAATGCAAAGTTATATAAATGAAGGTTATTCCAAAGAAAAAGCATATAGTAAAACTAAACTAACCGTTCAAGAGCCAGGTTATTCTGAACATGAAACAGGGCTAGCCGTTGACTTTAGTAACGAAGGGCATTATGAAGAAAATGAAAAAATGTGGCATTGGCTTAAAAATAATGCCTATAAATATGGTTTTATTTTAAGATATCCTTTGGATAAATATGAAATAACAAAAATTGATTATGAACCATGGCACTATCGCTATGTTGGTAAAAAATCCGCTAAAGAAATAACTAATCAAAACCTAACCTTAGAAGAATATGTAGGAGGAAATGTATGAATATATTAGTTGTCGATGACGAAATAGAAATTGCCGATTTAATTGAATTATATTTAAAAAATGAAGGCTATAATGTTTATAAAACTTATAGTAGTGAAAAAGCCTTAAAAATAATTGAAAAAAGAAACATTGACCTTGCCCTATTAGATATCATGACGCCAGATATTGATGGCTTTACTCTATGTCAAACTATAAGAAGAAATCACAATTTTCCTATAATCATGGTGACCGCCAAAATAACTGATGCAGACAAAATAAAAGGTTTAAATATAGGGGCTGATGATTATATAACCAAACCATTTATGCCCCTAGAACTCATAGCTAGAGTAAAAGCCCAATTAAGAAGATATAAAAGTTATAATCAAAGTCAAAATAAAATACTAGTTATTAAAGATTTAACCTTAGATAAAGACAAACACGAGTGTTTAAAAAATGGTAAAAAAATAAATCTAACCCCCACTGAATTTTCTATTTTATATCTTCTAGCTAGTAATAAAGATAAAGTGATAACAACAAAAAAACTATTTGAAGAAGTATGGAAAGAGACTTATCTGACATCTAGTAATGCTACTATCATGGTTCATATTCGCCATCTAAGAGAAAAACTAGGAGAAAATGATAAAATAAAATATATAAATACTATATGGGGAGTAGGTTATCAAATTGAAAAATAAATATGGTAAAGAATTAACTTTTAAATTTTTAAAAAAACTTTTCAAAGCAACTGTTTTATATACAATTTGTTTTATAATTTTTTATATATTAGGACATCATTTGTGTTCTATGGTTACATGGTATCCTAATGATCCATTATATATAATATTAACAAACATCTTTTATCAAGGCTTTTTCTTACTAATTATATGGTTTATAGGTTTTATAATAATATTTACTATAACCCTAATGAAATCGTTATCTTATATCGATGCCTTAGTTTCTGAAAGTAAAAAATTAATTACTAAAACAGACGAAAAAATCAATCTTCCAGAAGATTTAAAAGAAGCCGAAGAAACTATGAATCAGATAAAAAAAGAAGCATTATTTAACGAACGATTAGCTAAAGAAAACGAACAAAAGAAAAATGATTTAATAGTCTATTTGGCTCATGATTTAAAAACTCCTCTAACTTCTATAATAGGATATCTATCTTTATTAGACGAAGAAAAAAACTTAAGTTCTAAACAAAAAGAAAAATTTATCAAAATTGCCTTAGAAAAATCAAATAAATTAGAAGAATTAATAAATGAATTATTTGAAATAACTAAATATAATTCCGAAACTTTAACCATTAAAAAAGCAAAAATTAATTTAACCTTATTAATTAATCAAGTTATCGACGAATTTTATCCAATATTAAAAGAGCAAAATAAAAAAATAAACTTTCCTATAGAAAAAGATATTTTTATAGAGGCTGATTCCCTTAAGATGGCTAGAGTCTTCAACAATTTAATTAAAAATGCTATAAACTATAGTTATGAAAACACTTCTATTAATATAGATATAAAAGAAGAAAACGATTTAATTATAAATATTTCTAATAAAAGTAAAACTTTAACTAAAGAAGAATTAGACAAACTATTTGATAAATTTTATCGAGTTGATTATTCTAGAAATACCAAATTAGGCGGTTCAGGGCTTGGACTAGCCATTGCCCAGGAAATAATTAAATTACATAATGGAACCATAACTGTGAAAAGTGAAAATGAAGAAATTACTTTTACGATAACCTTACCCAAAAACTAGCTAACCATAGTTTTTTTATATATTTGTTATATAATATAGTAAAAAAACTTTATTAAAGGACATGATTGAAAATGAAATTAGTAAATCCAAAAGTTAAATATAAAGCCTCATATTTAGAGCTAGTTAAAGCCGCCAAAGCCAATGGTGATATAAATGAAATGGGCAACGCTTACCAGGAAAATGAAACTTTTGATGAGATGATTAAAAGATTAAAAGCTAGAACACATGGTAAAAATATTGCCAAACTAGATGTCCCATCATCAATGAAATGGATAATTGAAAAAGGCGAAGTAGTTGGTACAATAGATTTAAGACACATATTAAATAAAAGCTATTTTGAAAGGCTTGGACACGTTGCTTACTACATTCATCCCCAAAAAAGAAATAGAGGTTATGCCACTAAAGCTTTAAGTTTGGCTATTAAATGGTATAAAAAAAGGCCGATTAATAAAATTTTAATTACTTGCTATAGTGATAATGAAGCCTCTAAAAAAGTTATTTTAAATAATGGTGGTGTCTT
>CALVII010000036.1 GCA_944329465.1 uncultured Bacilli bacterium
TACTAAATCATCATAAGTATTAACTGTTGTTTCTGCATTTACACCCATAAAAGGTACTACCATAAATGCACAAACAACAAAAAAACAACTTTATAAATATTTTACGAAAAGAAATGTAAAGATAAAATAATTTATGTTATAATTATTGATGTTAGGTGGTGTAAACATGTCCAAAAATGGCCGAATTACTAGATCAGAATACCATAAAAGAAAAAAACAAAAGAAAATAAAATGGACATTCGTTCTTATTATAAGTCTTATAATAGCTATTATCTGTATTATTCAAATATTCTTTTGGAATAAAGATAATAATAAAATAGATAAAATAACCGACGATATAAATAACGAAAAAATAGTTAAAGAAGAAAAACCCGAAAATGCCGAAAATATTAATCCCCCAGAAAATAAAGAAGACGACTACTGGGACTATATTAAAATGGACATGATGTCTGTCGATTTTAATGAATTAAAAAAGAAAAATAGTGACACCGTTGGTTTCATAAAAGTTAATGGAACCAATGTTAACTACCCTATAGTTCAAACAAACGATAACTCTTATTATTTAAAACATGCTTTTGACAAATCTAAAAATTCAGCGGGATGGGTATTTGCCGATTACCGAAACAATATGGTTAACTTCGATAAAAACACTGTTATTTATGGACATAGTAGATCAAATCAAACAGTATTTGGAAGTTTAAAAAAAGTCTTAAATAAATCATGGTATGGCAATAAAGATAATCACATTATAAAATTATCAACACCATATGAAAATACACTATGGCAAATAGTCAGTATATATACGATTAAACCAGAAAGCTATTACATCACCACTAAATTTTCCGATAGTCAGTTCCAAGCTTTTATCAAAACAATCAAAGATAGAAGTGAAATCAATTTTAGTGGTACAATAAATGAAAACGATAAAATATTAACTTTATCAACTTGTAAAGATGTTGCCGGAACAACTAGATTAGTTATTCATGCTAAACTAATAAAATTAGACAAAAGATAAACCCTCTAGGAAAATCCTAAAGGGTTTTTAAGCTTCAACATAATTAATTATAACAGTTACATTCTTAGAAACACTTTCCCCATTTGAAATACTTGGAGTAGCAATCTTATCATTATAAGTAACAATAACTTTCATGTGTGTAGACTCTCCAGCTTTTAAAACATCACCGACATTAATATCACTAGTCTCATATAAAATATAATCATCTTTTTCATTAAGTGGTGTTACATAAATACTCTCAACCTTCGCATTTATTATACCGCTATTTTTAATAGTTAAATCATAAACCGCCGTATCACCAGGCCCCGTTAAAGAAACACTAAAACTTGCCGTACTACTACTAGTTAAAGAAGGTTTACTAAGTTCTCTAACCGTTCCAACAGTATCCGCTAACTTTATATCAGTAAAACCTATTTGCCAATCTTTTCCGTCACTAGTTCTTTGTTTTGCATTAAAAGCCAAAGGTTGGGCAAACACCGCATACCACACAGTAAGTAAAGCACCAACCAAAACTAAAGCAATCACTATTTTATTAGTAGAACTTTTAGACATTTTAATATGACGATCTTTCGCATCAGTTATCTCATCCGCATGAGGTTCCCATAATTCTAAAACTTCAATATCTTCACTATTTTTTTTAGTCTCGTCTTTAACAGTATTTTTTTCATTAAGGTTATTTTTATCCATATATATCATTCCTTACTGTTTACTCTAAACTTAGTATATCATAAACATTTCCTTTAAGCAATAACTTAAATTTCATATTTAAATAATTAATACATAAACTTTACTAAAGGAGGCACTATGAAATACTTTAAAAAAATATTAAAAACTTTATTATACACACTTATATTTTTTACCTTTTTTTCATTATTATTAACCATTTTTAACTATTTTAATATTATAAATTATCAAACCTTAGCCATAGGGAAAATAATTATACCAATTCTATCACTTGGACTCAGTGGCCTACAAATGGGTAAAAAAGTATCCAAAAATGGATGGCTTGAAGGCCTAAAAATAAGTTTAATTATTACCAGTTTATTAATCATAATAACCATCATATTAGGTGAATTTTCTATGGAAAAATTAACCTTTTATCTAATACTTATCATATCTGGAATATTTGGAAGTATTGTCGGCATAAACACAAAAACTACTTAACCTCGCCTAAGTAGTTTTTTAAAAATTCTTCTTTATATTCTAAAAATTTTTCCTCACTTATAGCACATCTAATTTCTTCCATCATCCTAATTAAAAATCTAATATTATGAATTGAAAGCAACCGGCCACCTAATCCTTCATTAGCTACAAATAAATGCCTAATATAAGCTTTAGTATAATGCTTGCACGTATAACAATCACATTTATCAATCGGAGTAAAATCCTCTTTATACTTCGCATTTCGTAAATTTATCTTACCATGATAAGTAAAAGCATTAGCGTGTCTAGCAATCCTAGTTGGTAATACACAATCAAACATATCAACTCCACGCTCTACTCCCTCAAGTAAATCAATAGGATCTCCAACTCCCATCAAATAACGTGGTTTATCAGTAGGTAAATATCTAATCGCATCATCGATCATCTTATACATTGTAACCTTATCTTCACCAACCGAAGTTCCACCAATCGAATATCCATCAAATCCAATTTTCACCGTTTCTTTTGCACTAAACTCTCTTAAATCAGTATATTCCCCCCCTTGAACTATACCAAATAAAGATTGATTGACGTTTTTAAAAACATCTTTTCCCCTTTTTGCCCACCTTAAAGTTCTCTCAGTACTTTGTTTGGCATATTCATAAGTAGCTGGATAAGGAATACATTCGTCAAAACTCATAGCAATATCACTATCTAATTTATTTTGAATTTGAATTGAAAGCTCAGGTGTTAAAAAAAGTGGTCTACCATCTATATGGCTTTTAAAACGAACACCTTCTTCTGTAATATCCTTCTTTTTATCCTTAGCTAAAGAAAAAACTTGAAAACCTCCACTATCAGTTAAAATAGGGCCATCGTAATTCATAAATTTATGAAGCCCTCCAGCTTTAGCTACTACATCCTCACCAGGCCTAAGCCATAAATGATATGTGTTAGATAAAATAACTGCACTACCAATCTCCTTTAACTCTTCTGGAGTAAGCATTTTAACATTAGCCAAAGTTCCAACCGGCATAAACATTGGTGTATCATAAGTACCATGATTAGTAATTAACTTACCAAGTCTCGCTTTGCCATCATTTTTAATAAGTTCATATCCAATCTTCATTTAAATCGTTTCTCCTTTAACCTAAAACTAGATAAATAAATATCCATATCATTTTCCTTTAGTTTATGGTATCCATTATAAAGTAAATTACCTAAAATTTCTCTTCCCCTATCCGATTTTTCTAAAATTTTAGCCGGGAATTCCTCAAACACAATAGTCTTTTCACCTTTCTTAGGTAAAAATTGTACATAAGTTGGGTCGATTAAATATTCTTCGCCTGCAAGCAAATAATAATGTTCACCTTCTATATTATGCAGACTTACAGGAATTTCCATCATCTCCAAATCGGCTTTAATATTATTGGCAAAATAAAAACAAAGGCCATCTAAAGAATCATAATTATCTAACTCTTCTAAATTTTTTAAAATAATAAATCTAATCATTTCTTCCATAATCAATATATTAATCAAAATCACAAAAAAAATCAATGCCTACATATATTTTTGCATTGATTTCATCATTTGATTTACTTGTTTCTGACTAGGAGTTCTTCCCATTCCAGACATCATTGCTTTAATCATTTTTTCATTAATAGGTGGATTTTCTTTAAGTTGTTTTTTCATTATTTTTTTAGCGATCAAAAAGCCTATTATCACTCCAACAACTAAACCACCTAAAACCTTTAATAAATCTAAAAAAAGTGCACCAAAATCCATTTTATCTGCCTCCTATAAAGTAATTTTACTAAAAAAATTCTCAAATAGCAAGCACTTTATCAACATTTATAGGTTTTCTACAACCTCAGTTTCACTAATCTGGGCATGACTTTGAATCCCTGCATCCGACGCACTGATATAACTAACTCCTAAAATCATAACTACTAAAGCTATAACTGATTTACATTTTAAAATTTCCATATTTCATACCTCCCCTTTGACATCCTAATCATAACACGAACAAACTTTCGTGTCAATACAATTTTCAAACATTTGTTTGACTTTTAAAAAAAGATGTGTTAAAATGTGTATAGAATAATTTAGGAGGAGAAAATGGAAAAATTAACCCGCCGTCAAAGTGACGTTTTAAACTATGTTAAAACATATATCGTATCTCACGGATACCCACCAACAGTAAGAGAAATTGGTAAAGCCTTAGAAATCTCTTCACCAGCAACTATTCATGCTCATCTTGCAAACCTAGAAAAAAAAGGCTTCATTAAAAAAGAAGGATCTAAAAATAGAGCTATTGAACTACTTGTCAAAAATGAATTTGAGCCAGAAAACGAATTGGTTGCCGAAGTTCCTTTACTTGGTAAAATAACCGCCGGCTCACCTATCGAAGCCATTGAAATGCCAGATGAATATTTTGCCTTACCAAGTTATTTACTTCCAAAAGGCAAAGAAGTATTTACTTTAAAAGTAGATGGAACTAGTATGATTAATGCTGGAATTTTAGATGGAGATATTGTCATAGTAGAAAGAAAAAACACCGCTAGAAACGGTGAGATAGTTGTTGCCATGAACGACGAAAACGAAGTTACCTTAAAAACATTTTATAAAGAAAAAGGTCATTTTCGTCTACAACCAGAAAATGACACTATGGAACCCATAATTTTAGACAACGTTACTATTTTGGGTAAAGCTATCGGACTATATAGAAAAATATAAATTGTGCATATAATGCACTTTTTTTATTGCCAGTGGTGATATTTTGCTTTTTTCACTAAACTTTTTCTACGTTTAGATTCAACCGCACATTCACAAAATTCATAAAAATTGTCTGAGTTTACAATATCTTCTATAGAAAGATAGGTTGCTCCAGTTAACTTATTCCTTTTTAAAATTTTAGCTATTTCATATTTAAGTTTTAATGTATCAGACCCTTCCACATTTTTAACAAAATAATACATATACTCTAAATTACCTAAATTAATTATTTCATTTTCAAGTCTATTTATATCCGCACCTAAAATATTTCTAGCAAATAAATATATATAACAAGGATTACCGCTTTCCACTATTGCATTTTCCATTTTTTTTACATCTATTTCCTTCATATCATTCGCAAAATGATACATATAAAATACATCGCCAAAAGCAATAACTGCATCTTCCATTTTAGATCTATCTTTGTTCATAATTCACCTCCTCAAATATCTTCTATTATACTCCTATAAAAGAAAAATAACACACTTTTTATATGTTTTGTATGTTATTTCACATAATATGTACTAGACATTTTATAATTGCCATTTTCTAAAACCAAAGCAATTACATTACCCTTAACTTCTAAAGTCTCTTTTTCTAAAGCATCTACCCATGTTTTACCATTATCTAAACTATATTTATAAGTATAATCTTTAGAAGAAGGATATTTGATAGAAAGTTTTCCATCGTAAGTAAATTCAATTCCATCAGTTACTTTAATAAGTCTGTTTCGAACAATTTCATTTCCATTACTATCACTAGCCACACACTTAATAACATAATCACCAGGAATAGCTAATAATGTATTTTCACATTTAAAACTTACCTTACCACTATTATCTGTAGCCACTACTCCATTTTCTGGATCATAACTAACTGCCTCATCACTAGTAATTATAACAGTATCAGGAACCACCAAATTAGGTCTCTTACTATCACTAACAATTACTACTCTAGTTTTTAGTTTATGTTTACTACCATCTGCCACTTCGTAATTTACAATATATGTAGCCGGTTCATCCGTTTCAATTTTACTAACTTGTGAACCATCTTTATAATAAGAAATAACAATATTATCAGAAATATTTCGCCCATTTATAAACGCTTTTGCCCCTTCTTCTTTATATTCAAAGTTAACCTCTACATAAGTTAAATAATTGCCATTTATATTTAAATCAAATCCATCATCTAAAACATTAGTGTTTTGAACCTTCTCTTTAGGTCTTGTCGCATAACTAATTAAACTATTTAAAACAAATATAATAACTAAAGCAGACAAAACAACCGTAATAAGTCCAACTAACCTTGCCTTTCTATTCACCATAGTTATCACCCAATATTATCAATCTTACAGTTGTCCGCACTAGTAATATCAGTAACCACTATTTCCTTGTCTTCTGCCTCTTTAACAACACACACATGTGCATCATCACTCCATAAAGCAAGTGTTACTTTACCATTATTATCTATATATAACTCACCTGCATCTGGAAGATCACCTTTGGTTTTCAAAACATTTTTTTCTTCTTCCGTACTTGTTTGATAATCGATCATTAAAGTAGTATCCTCGTTTAACGCCTGCTTTTCAGCTTGATAAGTTCCTGCCGCCAAAACAAGACCATGAGCCGTATCTTTAAAAGCATTTTCTTTCGATGTTTGAATAACATCAAAAACAATTGGTGTTGTAATAACAGCAATTATCGCAATAATTGCAATTACAGCTAATAACTCAATTAATGTAAATCCTTTTTTCATATTATCATTCTCCTTGAACTTCATAACTAAATTCCATATCTGTAAGTTTTTTCACACACACTCTTGTTGTAAGAGAAAAATTTTCATTAGTCTTTGGATTCTTTATATCAAGTGGCAAATATCCATTTTTTTGTAACTCGTCTATCGTTTTACAAGAAGAAGAATTAATCTCCTTAGGCATTTCAGATAAATGTTCCGTATAATAATCTTGAGCCCCTTTTTTTAACTGTTCAAGTTGTGTTTCATATAAATCATTCTTACCTTGATTAAGAGATCTATTAATAGCCGGTACAGTAATAAGAGCTATAATGCCAAGTATTGCAATAACCCCAAGTAACTCCGCTAAAGTAAAGCCTTTTTTCATACCCATCACCTATAATAATAATATCACATTTTAGCAAATTTAAAAAGTAACTATTTTCATAATTACTCTTTTATCTCAAAATCTTCTAAAGAACCATTTTCTGTAACAATCTTGTTAACCTTAGTTTCAATATTTTTAAGCTCACTATCACACTCTTTTACAAGTTTCATAGCTTCTGTATATTTTTTAATTGAATCGTCAAGTGATACATCACCACTTTCTAAATCTTCAATTATCTTTTCTAATTCTTTAATTTTATCCTCAAATTTTTTTTCTTTAGCCATTTAAATATCCTCCTTTATATTAGTAACCTTTGTTTCAACAATTCCATCTGATAACCTAATTTTTAATAAATCTTCTTTATTAACCATCTTCACACTTTTTAAAGCCTTTTCATTCAAATAAGTAATACTATACCCTCTACTTAAGATATTTAAAGGATTTAATAAATTTAACTTATCAATAATATTTTTAACTTCTATCATTTTATCCTTATACAAAAACTCAGGATTAACTAAAACATAACTTTTTTTTATTTTTTCTAATTCAACCTTTAATTTATCAACCTTATTCAACATTAAATCATTTAATTTACTATTCATTAAATCCAAAGTCTGTTTTTTACCTTCAAACATAATTCCTGGATTTTTGATTACAAATGAGTTTTTAACCGAATCTAAATATAATTTTAAATAATTAACTTTCTTATAAATAGCTTCATTAAGTCTTATTACAAACTGCGAAGTAAGCTTTTTTAAATCACTCATATTAGGTACTGCAAGTTCTGCGGCTGCCGTCGGTGTAGGTGCTCTTAAATCAGCCACAAAATCTGCAATTGTAAAATCCACCTCATGACCAACCGCACTAATAACTGGGACTTTGCTATTATAAATAGCCCTAGCTACAACTTCTTCGTTAAATGGCCATAAATCTTCTATCGATCCGCCACCACGACCAACTATCAAAACATCTAAATCATAATTTCCTGCCCTTTCGATATTACGGGCAATATCCTCTTTCGCGTTTTCTCCTTGAACTAAAGTTGGAAATAAAATAGTTTCACAAATTGGAAATCTTCTCTTAATCGTCGTCATAATATCACGAATCGCCGCCCCAGTACTAGCCGTTACAATTCCAACTCTTTTAGGAATTTTAGGAATCGGTCTTTTATGTGCTTTATCAAAAAGGCCCTCTTCTTTAAGTTTCTTTTTTAACTGTTCAAAAGCAACATATAAATTTCCAACCCCATCTTCAAGCATCTCACTAGCATATATCTGATAACTTCCCATCGCTTCATATACACTAATTCTACCAGTTACTAAAACCTTCATTCCATCAGCAGGTTTAAATAAAACTTTACTCGCATTACTTTTAAACATAATCGCATTAATTTTACTGTTTTCGTCTTTTAAAGAAAAATAAAAATGTCCCGATGTATGTGCTTTAAAATTAGAAATTTCTCCTTTTAAAAAAACCGTGTGTAAATTATCGTCACTATCAAACTTAGCCTTTAAATAACGTGTAACTGCACTTACAGTTAAGTATTTATCATTCACTTTTCCACCTTCTCATGAAAAACTTTGTCTAAAACGCCATTTATCATCTTTCTAACACTATCATCACTATAAATTTTCGCAAGTTCAACCGCTTCATTTATTGCCACAATAGCTGGTGTTTTCGTATATAAAAGTTCAAATATACCTATTCTTAAAATTGCTATATCGGTATTTCCTAGTCTATCGATAGTCCAGCCATCCAAATACTCATTAGCTATTTTATCTATCTCATTTTTATAAGTAATCACTCCATACACAATTTCTTTAACATACTCATTATCAATTGGACAAATTTCAGAAATAACCTCATCCACATTATAATTCATATGGTTTTTTTCATAAATTGTAATTTGATATAAAATTATCATGCATTTTTGTCTAAGTTCACTACGTGTTTGTGCCATATATATCACCTATCACTAATTATAGCACATATCTAAATAAAAAAATATCCTTTATTTTTGAAGTGGATATCTTTCTTTGATTTCTTCATTATTAATGCCAAACTTCTTTTCAAAATCGGCACTAGACATTAATAATAAATTAAACGTTTTATGATCAAAAGTAAAATTTCTATCTTTTAAAAAAGATGTTCTTGCATAAGATAAATCTGCACCTTGAATCAAATAAGCTGGTCTAGTTAAAATTTCATCTTCTAAACCAACCTTTTGTAAAATGCTAAGTTTTTCTTCTATTGTGCCGCATGAATAGTTAAACAAATTAGGAACCTTTCGAGTAATAAAAATCACTTCCTCAGTAGAATAACCTTTATTTAAAAAATACCTAACTTTACCTTTTATATTTTCTATACTCAAAGTATATACTGAAGGATTCATTTTTACAATATAATTAATATCTTCCTCACTATAACCTAAATTAAGCAAACAATCACTTTTTGATTCCATCGTTTGAATGTTCATAACCAAAATATCTGGTCTATGAACAATCATTTTTCTAATTCTCTCTAAATCAAAACCTTTAATTAAAAAATAATTTACATTTTCCTTCAAAGAATCTATACCGTATGAATAAATAGAAGGTATTTTTCTCGTCATATTATTAACTTCTCTAACTGTAAAACCAAGACTATAAAGAAAATCTCTTTTCTTATTCAAATTATCTATAGAATTGCTAAATATAGTTGGAACCAAAACAGTCATATTATGAATATCTCTATTAAAATATCCATAATCTTTCAAAAGATTTATTTTGTTCAAAATATAACTTTCACTTACCGTCAAAATAGAAGGTAAAATCAAACTCATTTTGTGAATTTCCTTAAAAGAATAACCAAGATCATTTAAAAATTTAAATCTTTTTGTTATAGTTTCTTCAGAATAATTAAATAAAGAAGGTAATAACACTGTCATAGACACAATCTCTTCGTCTAAATAACCATAACTTCTAAAAAAATCAAACGTTTTAATCATTAAACATTTTAAAGTGTTTAAAGAATATCTGTTAACCGCATGATTTTTTAATATTTTATCTCTCTCTATTTCACTATAACCTAACTTTTCAAAAAAATCATTCATATTTTTCCTCCCAAATTAACTTTAAAAAAACTAGCTCAAGACTAGTCTTTCAAAGTAAAAACATACCATATATGTACATAAATATATAAAAGAGCAAATAATGTCCACCCTAAAATTGGTACAATCAAACATATTATCCAAATATAAGGAAAAGTGTATAATTCTATGCCTGGCACCTTTAACTTTTCACTAACCAAAATTCCCATCTTAATCGAAAATACAAGTAACATTACAAGGCCCGGTATAATTCCAAGCATAAATCCTAAAAACCAATAATACCATCTAGTATACCAAGCACCTTTCTCATATAAATCAAGTTTATAAGCAATATAAAAAGTGAAAAAACCAAGAGTCAAAACATTTAAAATCAAATAAATAATTGAGTGTTCTTTTTTAAGCATTCTCTAGCCTCCAGACAAAAAAAGATAATAAATTATCTTATTGACAAGTTCCCTTGCCAGGTTCAGAACCTTCAACATATTCTTTGTCGATAAGTTTGCAAGATGTTTTCGTCATCGAGTCCTGAAGATATCCACCTAATAGTTTAACTAAACTAACGACAATTACACTAACTACCGCTATTATTAGTAAATATTCTACTAGGGCTTGACCCTTATTATTCATTTTTAACACCCTCCAAAATAATTATAATGCTTTAACTCAATTATAATTTTTTTTTTACCAAAAATCAACCCTATTAACAAAATAAAGACAAATTTAGAAAAATGTGCTAATATAAAAACGGTGAGAAATATGGAGATAAAAGAAGCAAAAACCTTTTTCCAAAAACTAAAAGGCCTTATGTTTCAAAGTAAAGTTAACTATATATTAAAATTTAAAGTCAATGGCCTCCACACATTTTTTATGAAAACAAACATTGACGTCATTTTAACAGATAAAAATCACAAAGTTTTATACATTTATAGAAATTTAAAACCAAATAAAATCATATTACCTAAAAAACATGTAAAATATACTTATGAAACACCTGTAAATTATTTTAAAAAAATAAAAATTGGAGACCGGTTAAATCTCTAATTTTTATTATCTTAATAATAATATTTCCCCCAGCCTTTTATACCTCAACTTCACCTTTAGATAATCTGTTAATTATGCCTACCCCTGCCATCTACTAAAATTAGGTTCTATAATAAATAGTGTTGGTGAGTAAAAATCACTAATACTATTTTTTGTATAAAAAATGAGTCATAACCAGAA